>NZ_JAPSJA010000281.1 GCF_031178525.1 Microbacterium sp. | reverse complement strand
CGTGCTGATCGTCTTCGGCATCATCCTGGGCATCGCCGACCGCTACGGGCGCCGCGAGCGCGACCTCGACGACATCACCTACCCCAGCGGCGTCGCCATGGGCTTCGCGCAGGCGCTCGCCCTCGTCCCCGGCGTCTCCCGCTCCGGCGCCACCACGACCGCCGCCCGGCTTCTCGGCTACAACCGCACCGCCGCGGCCGAGTACGCGTTCCTGCTCGCCGTGCCGGCGGTGTTCGGCAGCGGCCTGTACGAGCTGCTGCACGCGCTCAACGAGCCGCAGAGCGGTCCGTACGGCATGGGCGAGACGGTCGTCGCGACGCTCGTGGCCGGCATCGTGGGCTGGATCGTGATCGCCTACCTGATGCGCTACCTCAAGACCGGAAGCTTCCTGCCGTTCGTGATCTACCGCGTCGCGCTCGGCGGCGTGCTGCTGGTGCTGCTCGCGACCGGGGTGCTGCAGGCCTTCTGACGGATCCTGCGCGAGCACGGCCCGCACAGTTTCGGCGCGGGGCGTCAGCGACCGCGCTCGTCCTTGCCGCGGCCGTCGCTGCGGCGCAGGTAGCTCTCGAAGGCCTGGGCGATCGCGTCGCCGGACGCCTCGGGAGCGTCCACGGTGTCGCGGGCCTGCTCGAGCTGACGGATGTACTCGCGCATCTCGTCGTCGTCGGACGCCGCCGCGTCGATGGTCGCCTCCCACGTCGCCGCCTCCGCCGCGAGCGTGCCGCGCGGCACGTCCGCCGCGGCGAGCTCCTCGAGCCGGTCGAGCAGCGCCAGCGTGGCCTTCGGGGACGGCGTGTGGCCCGCGACGTAGTGCGGCACGCTCGCCCACAGGCTCGCGGATGGGATGCCCGCCTGCTCGGCTGCATCGCCGAGCACGCTCAGCACGCCGACAGGCCCCTCGTAGCTGCTGCGCTCGAGGGCCAGGGCGCCGCGCAGGGCCTCGTTGTCGCTGCCCGCGAAGATCGAGATGGGGCGCGTGTGCGGCACGTCGGCCATCATCGAGCCCAGGGTGACGAAGCCCGTGATGTCCTCCCGCAGCGCGGCATCGACGAACTCGGCCGCGAACGCCTGCCACGCGCGGGCCGGCTCGACGCCGGTCAGCACCCAGAACTCCGTCTGCCCCGGGCGCGGGTTCACGGGGCGGTGCAGGGTGGCCTCGGGCCAGCGCAGCCGCCGACGGCCCGCAGCATCCGACTCCACGGTCGGGCGCGTGTACTGGTAGTCGAAATAGAGCTCGGGGTCGACGCTGACCACCGGCTCGTACGCGCCGTTCGCGAGCAGGAGCCCCACGGCGCTCGTGGCGGCCTCGCCCGCGTCGTTCCATCCGTCGAACGCGGCGACGATGATCCTGCGTCCGAGGGTCGCGCCGGCGGCGGTCGCTGCGATGTCGGCCTCGTGCTCCACTCGGCTCCTCTCCGTCCGCCGCGCGAGGTGCCCGGCGGGACTTCGTCCCAGGATAGGCGCGTCGTGCGCACATGTGGCCTGACGCGCGGTGTTCTCCCTGTCGCGCCGACGGCCCCGGTCGACCGGCTCGCAGGGGCCTCCGGGGCGGCCGCGGCTAGGCTGTCTCGGTGACTTCACCCCGCACCCTTCCCGGTCAGCAGAGCGCCGCCGCGCCGGCCGGCCAGCTTCCCGCCGCCGTCCTGTGGGACATGGACGGCACGCTGGTCGACACCGAGCCCTACTGGATCGCGGCCGAGGCCCCGCTGGTCGAGGAGTACGGCGGCTCGTGGACGCACGAGGACGCGCTGCAGCTCGTCGGTCTGAGCCTCGACGCGTCGGCGCGGATCCTGCAGGACGCAGGAGTGCGCCTCAGCGAGGACGAGATCATCTCGACGCTCACGGCGCGCGTGATCGCCATGTGCGCCGACAAGGGCGTGCCCTTCCGCCCGGGCGCGCTCGAGCTGCTGCGCGACCTGAAGGAGGCCGGCGTGAAGACGGGCCTCGTGACCATGTCCTACCGCCACATGGCCCTGTCGATCCTCGACCTGATCGGCTTCGACGCGTTCGACGTCGTCGTGGCCGGCGACGACGCGACGCGGCCCAAGCCCTTCCCTGATCCGTACCTCCAGGCCGCGGAGGCGCTCGGGGTGGACATCGCCGACACGGTCGCGATCGAGGACTCGCCCAACGGCCTGCGCTCGGCGATCGCCTCCGGCGCTGTCGCCCTCGGCGTCCCGAACATCCTGGCGCTCGACGACATCGGCGCGGACGCGCTCTGGCCGACGCTCGCCGATCGCTCGGCCGCGGATCTCGGCGCTCTGCACGCCGAGCGCGCGGCTGCCAAGGCGGCCCCGTCCAAGGAGGCCTCCGCATGACCGGCGTCCCCCGTCCGCGCGGACCGTTCCGCTACGGCGACCGCGTGCAGCTGACCGGACCCAAGGCCCGCATGCACACCATCACGCTGCGCGAGGGCGGCGAGCTGCACACGCACCACGGCGTGCTCAAGCACGAGCAGCTCATCGGACATCCCGACGGCTCGGTGTTCGCCAACAGCTCGGGCCACGAGTACCTGGCGCTGCGTCCGCTGCTGCGCGACTTCGTGATGTCGATGCCGCGCGGCGCCGCCATCGTGTATCCGAAGGACGCGGCCGCGATCGTCGCGCAGGCCGACATCTTCCCCGGCGCGGTCGTCGTCGAGGCGGGCGTCGGGTCCGGCGCGCTGTCGCTGTCGCTGCTGCGCGCCGTGGGCTCGGAAGGCCGCCTGATCTCGTTCGAGCGGCGCGCCGAGTTCGCGGACGTCGCGCGCGGGAACGTCGAGACCTTCTTCGGCGAGACGCCGGACTTCTGGGAGGTGCGAGAGGGCGACCTCGCAGAGGCGCTGCCGCAGGCCGTGGAACCCGGCTCTGTCGACCGCGTCGTGCTCGACATGCTCGCGCCGTGGGAGGTCATGGACGCCGTGGCCGACGCGCTCACGCCCGGCGGCGTGGTGATCTGCTACGTCGCGACCGCGACCCAGCTCTCGCGCGTCGCGGAGTACATCCGCGGCACCGG
>NZ_JAPSJA010000280.1 GCF_031178525.1 Microbacterium sp. | reverse complement strand
CCGGTTCCGGTGGTCGCGGTGCTCACTGTGCTCCTCCTGTCAGCCCCGACGGGCTCTTTGGCATAGGCCTTTGTTCGACCTAGGCCAAACCGTAGCACGGCCCCGTACACTCGTCGGGATGGATGACATCGCGATCGCAATCGAGGGACGCACCGCCGCCGAGATCGCGGCGAGCGTGCGTGCCTTGCTCGAGCGCGGCGCGCTGTCTCCGGGCGACCCTCTTCCGCCGGTGCGGACGCTCGCTGACCGGCTGGGCGTCAACCGCAACACCGCCGTCGCGGCCTATCGGCTGCTGAGCCGCTCGGGGATCGTGGTCGCGGGCGGGCGCGCGGGCACGCGCATCGCGCATCCCGCACCGGTCGCACGGGAGGGATTCGCGACTTCCGGTGACCACGAGGTCGAGAGCGCACGCGACGTGGGAGCGGGCAACCCGGACCCGGCGTGGATCCCTCAGCCCACCCGCTACCTCACCGCTCTCGCCGGCCGCCCCGTCCTGTACGGCGAGCCCGTGATCGATCCCGAGCTGGAGGCGGCGGCTCTCGCATGGCTGTCGGCGGACGTGGCGCCGGCCGATCTGCGCCTGACGCTGACGAGCGGCGCGGTGGACGCCGTCGAGCGGCTGCTCGCTCAGGCCCTGACCCGGGACGACGCGATCGCGCTCGAGGATCCGTGCTGGCTCGCGAACATCCATACAGTGCGGCTCGCGGGGTATCGCGCGGTGCCCGTGCCTGTCGACGCGGAGGGCATGACGGTCGAGGGCCTGCGCGCCGCGCTCGCGCAGGGCGTGCGCGCCGTGATCTGCACGCCCCGCGCGCAGAACCCGACCGGAGCCGGGCTCTCGGAGCGTCGTGCGCGCGAGCTGCGCGCGGTGCTGGCGGATCATCCGTTCGTACTGGTGATCGAGGACGATCACTTCTCGCTGTTGTCGCGGCAGCCGTTCCGCTCGATCGTCGGCCCGGATCATCGCCGTTGGGCACTCGTCCGCTCGGTGTCGAAGTTCCTCGGTCCCGACATGTGCCTCGCCGTGACCGCCTCCGATCCGCACACGGCCGACCGGCTCTCGCTGCGCCTCAGCTCGGGCACGACATGGGTCAGTCACCTGCTGCAGCGGCTCGCGCACGCAATCCTGACGGATCCGGACGCGCGCGAGCTCATCCGGCGAGCCGGGGCCCACTATGCCGAGCGCAACGCGGCGTTCGCAGCGCGGCTCGCATCCATCGGCATCCAGGTCGCCCCCGGCGACGGCCTCAGCCTGTGGGTGCCCGTCCCCGCGCCTTCGGCCCACGTCGTCGACGAGCTGCGCCGCCGCGGATGGATCGCCCGGCCGGGCGACGAGTTCTTCCTGGGCGACGCGCACGCCGAGCCGCACGTGCGCCTCACCGTGCACGACCTGACGCAGACCGAGGCCGATGCGCTCGTTGCCGACCTCGCGGCCGCCATCGCCGCCGCCGGGTGACCCGGCCCGCGGGAAGACCGTCCAGGCGGCGCCGGGCTAGACCGGCCAGGCGTCGGCGATCGTGCGTCGGACGTCGCCCAGCAGCTGTGGCAGAGCCTTGGTCTTGGCGATGATCGGGAAGAAGTTCGCGTCGCTCCCCCACCGCGGGACGACGTGCTGGTGCAGATGCTCCTCGACGCCGGCCCCCGCCACGTGGCCCTGGTTCATGCCGATGTTGAACCCGTCGCAGCGCGACACCTGACGCAGCACGCGCATGGCGGTCTGCGTCAGGGCGGCGATCTCGGCGGCCTCCTCTGCCGTCGCCTCGTCGTACAGCCCGACGTGGCGATAGGGGCACACGAGCAGGTGGCCGGAGTTGTACGGGAACAGGTTCAGCAGCACGAAGGCGTGCGTCCCCCTGTGCACGATGAGTGCCGACTCGTCGTCCCGCTCAGGGGCCGCGCAGAACGGGCACCCGGATCCGCGATTCACGTCGGCGCCCGCCGCGATGTACGCCATGCGGTGCGGCGTCCAGAGGCGCTGGAACTCGTCCGGGACCGCGGCGAAGTCGGCGGCGCTCTCCATCTCCGTCACCGGACGGGCCCGATCACGCGAGGTCGTCCGCCGTCGAGATCAGCGCCTTCGCGTCGATCGCCTTCGTCACGAGCCCGACGGCCTCGTCGATCGGCACGCCGTTGCGCTGCGAGCCGTCGCGGAACCGGAAGGAGACCGTGCCCGCGGCCCGATCCTGCTCGCCCGCGATCAGCAGCAGCGGCACCTTCGACGTGGTGTGCGTGCGGATCTTCTTCTGCATCCGGTCGTCCGAGTGATCCACCTCGGCACGCGCGCCCGCGGCGCGCAGCCGGGCCACGGCTCCGTCCAGGTACTCGCTGTACTCGTCGGCGACCGGCACGCCCATGATCTGCACGGGCGCGAGCCACAGCGGGAAGTCGCCCGCGTAGTGCTCGAGCAGGATCGCGAAGAAGCGCTCGATCGACCCGAACAGGGCGCGGTGGATCATGATCGGGCGCTGCTTGGAGCCGTCGCGGTCGGTGAACTCGAGTTCGAACCGCTCGGGCAGGTTGAAGTCGAGCTGCACGGTCGACAGCTGCCACGAGCGGCCGATCGCGTCGGTGACCTTGAGGTCGATCTTGGGGCCGTAGAACGCGGCCTCGCCCGGCTCCTCGATGAGATCGAGCCCCGTGGCGACCGCGACGCGTCGCAGGGCGTCGGTCGCGGTCTCCCACACCGCCTCGTCGCCGATCCACTTGTCCTTCTCGTCGTCGCGCATCGACAGCTCGAGTCGGAAGTCGGTCAGGCCGAAGTCCTTCAGCAGCGAGAGCACGAACTCGAGCACCTTGGTGGTCTCGGCCTCGAGCTGATCGGGGGTCACGAAAAGATGCGCGTCGTCCTGCGTGAAGCCGCGCACGCGGGTCAGACCGTGCAGCGCGCCCGAGAGCTCGTTGCGGTACACCGTGCCGTTCTCCGCGAAGCGCAGCGGCAGATCGCGGTAGCTGCGCGCCCGCTCCTTGTAGATCAGGATGTGCATCGGGCAGTTCATGGGCT
>NZ_JAPSJA010000002.1 GCF_031178525.1 Microbacterium sp. | reverse complement strand
GCGACCGTGACGAGGTACGCGAGCGCGTCCTTGATCTCCTGCCGCTCGTAGAACTTCGTGCCGCCCATGATCTTGTAGGGCACCGCGGCGCGGATGAAGATCTCCTCCAGCGCTCGTGACTGCGAGTTCGTGCGGTAGAACACCGCCATCTGCCCGTAGTCGACGCCCGTGCGGCGCAGCTGCTCGATCTCGTCGGCGACGAACTGGGCCTCGTCGTGCTGCGAGTAGCCGGTGAAGCCGATGACCTTCTCGCCGTCGCCCTGGTCGCTCCAGAGCCGCTTGTCCTTGCGGTCGAAGTTGTTGCGGATGACCGAGTTCGCGGCCGTCAGGATGTTCTGCGTCGACCGGTAGTTCTGCTCGAGCAGCACGACCCTGGCTCCGGGGTAGTCCCGCTCGAACTCCGTGATGTTGCGGATGTCGGCGCCCCGGAACGCGTAGATCGACTGGTCCGAGTCGCCCACGACCGTGAGCGAGGCGCCCTCGGCCTCGTCCATCAGCGCGAGCATGCCGCCGCCCACGTCGGTCGACGACGAGACGGGGCGCGTCAGCTCGTGGATCAGCGCATACTGCGCGTGATTCGTGTCCTGGTACTCGTCGACGAGGATGTGCCGGAACCGCTTGCGATAGACGTCGGCGACCTGCGGGAACGCGCGGAACAGGTACACGGTCTGAGCGATCAGATCGTCGAAGTCGAACGCGTTGGCCCGCTGCAGCCGGCGCTGGTAGTCGCGGAACAGCTCGGTGAACACCCGCTCGACGGGGTCGTTCATGTTGGCGTCGCGCGCGTACGAGTCGGCGTCCTGCAGCTCGTTCTTGAGCTTGGAGATCTTCGACTGCACCGCCGCGGGCGTGAGACCGAGGGCGTCGGCCTCGTGCTCCTTGACCAGGCGCTTGATGAGCGCGCGCGAGTCGCCGGAGTCGTAGATCGTGAAGGCCTTCGTGAACCCGAACTGATCGGCCTCGCGACGCAGGATGCGCACGCACGCCGAGTGGAAGGTCGAGATCCACATGCCACGCGCGCTGTCGCCGACGAGCTGCTCGACGCGCTCGCGCATCTCGCCCGCGGCCTTGTTCGTGAACGTGATCGCGAGGATCTGGCTGGGCCACGCCTCGCGCGTGCGCAGCAGCGACGCGATCCGATGCGTCAGCACGCGCGTCTTGCCCGATCCGGCGCCCGCGACGATCAGCAGCGCCGGGCCGCGGTACTCCACCGCCTCGCGCTGCTGCGGGTTGAGCCCCTCGAGGAGGTCGTCGAACGCGCCCGGCACGGGGCCGCGCGGCCCGGATCCGGCGGGGACGATGACAGGCGTGGAGGAGTCGCTCATTGCGCCTCCGAGTCTACGGCGGCCCTCTGACACCGGGCTGAGCCGCAGGGCTCGAGCCGGGTCACTGCGGTCGCAGCGCCGCCGAGCGCGCGACCGCCCGCACGAGGGCTTCTGGCTGCGCGAGCAGCTCGCGGTGCGCGGGCGTCTCGACGAGCCGCGCAAGCAGGGCCTCGCATCGCGCCACGGCGCCGCGCCAATACCTGCCGATGTGGTGCTGGCTGAGGGGAACGCGCCGCTCTCCCGATGCGGTCGTGAGCGTCGCAGCCCGGTCGTCGACGCGCACGCCGGGATCGTCCTGCATCAGCAGCACGAGCGCGCTCGTCGCCAGCGCGGCGGCGGCGCCGGGCCACCGGAATCGTGTCGTGGGGAGGTCGAGCCTCACGCGCTCGATGGAAGCCCAGTCGAAGGTCTCGAGCACGCGCTCGTCGTCGCAGTGCCGCAACGCGTCGGGGCTCAGGCGCAGATGCCGCCGGGAGGGGTCGCCGATCACGAGACCGGAGGACACCGCGTGCAGGGGACCGAACCGCGTGACCACTCGTCAAGAGTAGTGATCGCCGCGACGACGGCCCCGCCTGCTCACTCGCGGAAGAACGCGACTCCGAGATCCGGATGATCCACGAACACGCCGTCCACGCCCGAGCGCCGGACGACGTCCCACTCGGCCTCGTAGTCCCCGAACGCGGGCTTGCCGCCGGCCCCGCGGAACTCCTTCACGAGGAACGCGTTCTCGGGTCGACACGTCCACGTGTACACCTGCAGGCCGCGCGCGTGCGCGTCGGCCACGACGGGCGAGGGACCCGTCGCTCGCCCGCGGCGATCCGGCGCCAGGATCATCCGCTTGTCCACGCTGATGCCGTCCACCACGCCGACGAGCCCGTCGAGGCCGCGCGGCTTGGCGGTCACGGGGTACGAGGGCGCGGCGTCACCGTGCGCGGCGACGAGATCGAACGGCTTCCCCTTCGCCTCCAGCAGGTAGATGTAGGTGGCGGGCAGGCCGCGCTCGCGCAGGCGATGCAGGATCGTCGATTCGAACGACTCGACGACGAGCGGCAGATCGCCGGTGTCCCATCCCGTCGCCTTCAGATCGCGCAGGATCATCGGCGCGAGATCGAGCCCGACCGAGGCGAAGTAGGTGGCGTGCTTGATCTCGAGCACGACGCCGATCTCGCGCCCCTGCGCGAGCGACCCCGCGCGCACGAGGTCGAGCACGTCGGTCAGGCGCAGCATGGGCTGCGCATCGTCGAACGTCGCGCTGCGGGGCCGGAGGTCCGGGATCCGCTCGCGCGTCGTGAGCGTGGACAGCTCGTCCCAGGTGAAGTCCTCCGTGAACCAGCCGGCGAGCTTCACGCCGTCGACGATCTTCGTCGTGCGGCGGTCGGCGAACTCGGGGCGGTCGGCCACGTTCGTCGTACCGGAGATCTCGTTCTCGTGACGCACGACGAGCACGCCGTCTCGCGACGCCACGATGTCGGGTTCGACCGCGTCGACGCCGAGCTCGAGCGCCAGGTCGTAGGACGAGCGCGAGTGCTCTGGGCGGTATCCGGGCGCACCGCGGTGCCCGATCACGAGCGGCAGGCGGCGAGGCACGGGCTCCAGCCTAGGGAGTTCGCCCGCGGCGTACGGAGCGGCGCGGAAATCCCAGCACAGGCATAAGAAACCGTGGGTAGTGTGGATCAACAGCCCTGACAGTGCTGTCCCGCAACCCTTTGGAGTTGACCGAACATGGCCAAGCTGGGATTCAACGATCCTGCGTTCCAGACCTCGACGCGCCCGCCGCAGGCCCCGCAGTCGTACGCGGCGCAGACCTACCCGGGCGGTCCCGCCGCCGGACAGCGGTCGCCGGGCCTCGTCCCGCCGCCCGCCGCGAACCTCGAGAACCTCTACTCCGCGCCCTCGGCCGACGCCGTCGACACGGGCCGGATGACGATCGAGGACACGATCCACAAGACGCTCGCGACGTTCGCGGTGCTGCTGGTCGCCGCCGCGGCCGGCTGGTTCGTCACGACCATGAACCCCGGCATGGGCCTGGGCATCGCGGTCGTCGGCGCGATCGCGGGCTTCGTGCTCGGCCTCGTGAACTCCTTCAAGCGCATGCCGGGTGCGGGCCTCGTGCTCGCCTACTCGGCCGCACAGGGCCTGTTCGTCGGCGCGTTCTCGCTGTGGATGGAGATGGTCTTCCCCGGCATCGTGCTGCAGGCGACCCTCGCGACGCTCGCGGTCGTGGGCGTCACGCTCGCGCTGTTCGCCAGCGGCAAGGTGCGCACGTCGCCCCGCATGACCAAGATCGTCCTGATCGCCTCGCTCGGCTACCTCGTCTTCAGCCTGCTGAACGTCGGCTTCATGGTCTTCGGCGGCCCCTTCAGCGAGCTCGCCTGGGGCATGCGCTCCGTCGAGATCATGGGCATGCCCCTCGGTGTGATCATCGGCATCCTGGCCGTTCTGATGGCCGCGTACATGCTCGTCATGGACTTCGAGTTCGTGCAGAACGGCGCCCGCAACGGCGCGCCGCGCAAGCTCGGCTGGAAGGCCTCGTTCGGCATCGTCGCGACCGTCATCTGGATCTACGTCGAGATCCTGCGCATCATCGCGATCCTGCGCGGCAACGACTGACCTCTCGCGTCACGCTTACGAAGGGCTCGTCCTCCGGGACGGGCCCTTCGTCGTTCCCGCCGCGTCGCCCCTATCGCCGCGCGCTCGATCCCGCTACCGTCCTGATCGGGTCGGCACGGCGAAGGAGCACGGATGCCTCGGGTCAGAGCACACAACTTCTCGGTCTCGCTCGACGGGTTCGGCACGGGACAGGGGCTGTCGCTCGATGCGCCTTTCGGGCACGCGGGCATGCGGCTGCACGAATGGTTCTTCCCGACTGAGACCTTCCAGGCGCGAGCGGTCGGGCGCGAGCGGATGGATGTCGACCCGTCGACCGCGCCGGATGACGCATTCGCCTCCCAGCAGGGCCGCGGCATCGGCGTCGAGATCATGGGCGCCGGCAAGTACGGCCCGCCCGGCTGGCAGGACGACCCCGACTGGCGGGGCTGGTGGGGTGAGGAGCCGCCGTTCCATACGCCCGTGATCGTGCTGACGCACCGTCCGCGCGATCCGCTGCCCGTGGGCGAGACCACCTTCCACTTCCTGGACGCTCCGCCGATCGAGGCGCTCGCTGCCGCGCGTGACCTCGCGGGCGGGCGCGACATCCACATCGGCGGCGGACCCACGATGCTTCGCGATTTCCTCGCCGAGGGGCTGGTGGACCATGCGCACATCGCGGTGGTTCCGATCCTGCTCGGTCGCGGCGTGCGACTCTGGGACGGCCTCGAGGCACTCGAGGCGCGGTACGACATCGCCTCGGTCACGACCCCGAGCGGCACCACGCATCTCACCCTCGATCGGAAGGTGGCGTGATGGACGAGTGGACGCCGCCCGTCGCGGCCGGCAAGGTCATCTGGCACTTCTCGATGACGCTCGACGGGTTCGTTGCGGGGCCGGATCATGACCTGTCGTGGATGGAGGGCATCACGGGCCGTGACGGCCTCGTCGAGGCGTACATCGAGACGCTGGGCGCCGTGATCGGCGGGCGGCGGGGCTGGGACGCATTCCCCGGCGCGCGCCCGTACGGCACGTGGGACGGGCCGGTGTTCGTCCTCACCCACCATCCGCAGGACGCCCCGCCCGCCGACGGCGTGACCTTCCTCGATGTCGACGTCGCCGAGGCCGTGGAGATCGCGCGCGAGGCGGCCGGCGGCAGGAACATCGAGGTGCACTCGCCGACGATCGGTGCCGAGCTGCTCGCGCGCGGCCTGCTCGACCAGCTCGACCTCCACATCGCGCCCGTGCTGCTGGGCGACGGCATCCGCCTGTACGACGCGGTCGGCCGCGATCCCATCCGGCTGCGCAATCTTCTCGGCGACGATCCGCACCGCGAGGTCGACCTGCGGTACGAGGTCGTGCGCTAGCCGCCACGGCGGCCGCCGGTCAGTCCAGCGGCCCGCCCTCCGCGACGACGCGGTCGATCAGGGTGCGCACGACGCGGGTGTCCTGGCGCAGTCCGTCGTGCTCGTACTCGTTCGTCACCCACAGGTGCGTGTTCGGCACCTCTCGGGCCGTCTGCTGCGCGTGGCCGAAGTCGACGTACATGTCGTCGAAGTACATCGCCGCCGCGATCGGCACCTCGTTGCGGCGCAGCTGAGCCGCGTCGTAGAGGGCCGGATGGTCCTCGCGCTCGGCGAGTGCGTGCGCGGCGTCCCGGAAGGGTCTCAGCGAGGCGATCTCGTCATACATCCACGGGAAGAACATCTCGCCCGTGAACGGGACGGGCACGGTGTCCGGCTCGAAGCCGCCGAGCCCGGCCCGCACGCGCTCGGCCGCCCACGCGGTCGCGCCGGGACCGGCCGCGTAGATCTCCTCCTGCAGCAGCGCATACAGCGGGCCGCCCCAGTACTGCGTGTGCGCGTCCACCTCGGCGAGGAAGTGGTCGCTGAGGCGACCGGGAGCGGAGAACGCCTCGTCGAACAGCCAATGGAGCTGCTCGAACCCCGGCTGCATGCCGAACGCGATGCCGAGGGTCTGCAGGCGACGGGCGCTCAGCCGGTCGCCGCTGGGCAGGCGCACGTCCGTGCTCTGCACCACGTCGACGACCCGGGCGATCACCTCGGCGTCCTGCGGATACCGGCGGTAGAACTCCGCGGTCTTGTCGGCGACGCGCGGAAGCGTGCGGCGGTAGACGTCGAGCGCTTCCGGCTCGAACGTGGTCAGCCCACCCGTGACGTAGGCGGCGGACACGGCTTCGGGGTGGAACGACAGGTAGGTCAGCGTCAGGAAGCCCCCGTAGCTCTGCCCGAGTGTCTGCCAGCGCACGCCGTCGAAGACCGTCCGGCGCAGGTGCTCGAGATCGGCGATGATCTGCTCGGCGCGGAACTTCCGGATGTACTCCGCTGCCTCCGCGGCCGACATGCCCGCGATCGATGCCGCCTCGACGCGGGTCGACCGTCCCGTGCCGCGCTGGTCCAGCAGCAGCACGCGGTGTGTGCGCAGCACCTCGTCGATCCAGTCGGGCCCGGGCACCGGCCGCGGCCCCTTGCCTCCCGGACCGCCCTGCAGGAACACCAGGATGGGCGCGTCCTGCCGCTGCACGTGCGCCACCTCGCGCGCGAAGACCTCGATCGTCCGGCCGTCCTCGGGCTCTGTCCAGTCGAGCGGCACGGTCACGGTGTGATCCCGGATGACGCGGTCACGCACCCGATACGAGAAGACGGTCATGGAACCATCCTCCCCGTTCGTGAGCGAGCCGGACTTCGGCTTTCGGTTTCCCCTGTCTAGAAGCACCGAAGCTGCGGAATCCCTTGTCAGACCATTGCACCACTGTCAATATGGTCATATGCCCCCTCGTGATACCAAGGCCCCCCTGGACGACACCTCGAAGGCGATCATCGAGCAGCTGCAGGTCGACGGACGCCGCTCCTACGCCGAGGTGGGCAAAGCGGTGGGGCTGTCGGAGGCGGCCGTGCGGCAACGCGTGCAGCGCCTGATGGATTCCGGCGTGATGCAGATCGTCGCGGTGACGGATCCGCTCCAGATGGGGTTCCTGCGGCAGGCGATGATCGGGGTGCGCGTCTCCGGCGACACCCGCACGATCGCGGATCAGATCGCCGAGATCCCCGACGTCATCTACGTGGTGCTCACGGCCGGCAGCTTCGACCTGCTCGTCGAGGTCGTGGCCGAGGACGACGAGAAGCTGCTCGACGTGCTCAACGACCGCATCCGCTCGCTCGACGGCGTCGCGTCGACCGAGACGTTCGTCTACCTGAAGCTGCGCAAGCAGCTGTACGACTGGGGAACCCGCTGACGCATCCGAGGAGGACGCCATGACCGACACGCAGCAGCAGCAGACCTTCGAGACGGCCCGCCACGACACGGCCCGGTACGACACGGCGCGGTACGACACGGAGGCGCTCAATGCCAAGGCCGCCGACCACCTGTGGATGCATTTCGGCCGTCAGTCAGCGCTCGCTGCCGGCGAGGTTCCGATGATCGTGAAGGGCGACGGCCACTACATCTGGGACAGCCGCGGCAAGCGCTACTTCGACGGCCTGTCGGGCCTGTTCGTGGTCGGTGCGGGCCATGGCCGTCGCGAGCTCGCCGAGGTGGCCGCGAAGCAGGCCGCCGAGCTGGCCTACTTCCCGATCTGGGGCTACACGCATCCCGGCGCGATCGAGCTGGCCGACCGCCTCGCGGACTACGCGCCGGGCGACCTGAACCGCGTCTTCTTCTCCACGGGGGGCGGCGAGGCGGTCGAGACCGCGTTCAAGCTCGCCAAGCACTACTGGAAGCTGCAGGGCCGTCCCACCAAGCACAAGGTCATCTCGCGCGCGGTGGCGTACCACGGCACCCCGCAGGGCGCGCTCGCCATCACCGGCATCCCGGCCATGAAGGAGATGTACGAGCCGCTCACGCCGGGTGCGTTCCGCGTGCCGAACACGAACTTCTACCGCGCCGAGGAGATGGGCTTCACGGGCACCGAGGAGGAGTTCGGGCTCTGGGCCGCGAACCGGATCGAGGAGATGATCCTGTTCGAGGGCCCCGAGACCGTCGCGGCGGTGTTCCTGGAGCCCGTGCAGAACGCGGGGGGCTGCTTCCCGCCGCCGAAGGGGTACTTCGAGCGCGTGCGCCAGATCTGCGACACCTACGACGTGCTGCTCGTGAGCGACGAGGTGATCTGCGCGTTCGGCCGGATCGGCCACATGTTCGCATGCGACGCGTACGGCTACGTGCCCGACATGATCACGTGCGCCAAGGCCATCACGAGCGGCTACTCACCCCTCGGCGCGACGATCGTGAGCGATCGCATCTACGAGCCGTTCGCGACCGGCACCACGACGTTCCTGCACGGTTACACCTTCGGCGGGCACCCGGTCTCGACGGCGGTCGCCATGGCCAACCTCGACATCTTCGAGCGCGAGGGGCTGAACGACAATGTCCGGGCGAACTCGGCGGCCTTCCGAGCCTCGCTCGAGACCCTGCGGGATCTGCCCATCGTCGGCGACGTCCGCGGCGACGGCTACTTCTTCGGCATCGAGCTGGTGAAGGACAAGGGCACCAAGGCGACGTTCGACGCCGACGAGTGCGAGCGACTCCTGCGCGGGTTCCTCTCGCGCGCCCTGTTCGACGCCGGTCTCTACTGCCGCGCGGACGACCGCGGCGACCCCGTCATCCAGCTCGCACCGCCGCTCACGTGCGGCCCCGCCGAGTTCGCGGAGATCACCGACATCCTGCGGGGCGTGCTGTCGGAGGCTTCGGCGAAGCTCTGAGCCCAACGACGCGAGGAGATCCGGCGTTCGGCGGCGAATCCCATGGGATTCATCCTCGAAAAGCCGGATCTCCTCGTAAGTCGGCAGGATCGGGCGAGCCGATCGGGCGCCGGGACCGCGATCAGCGCGCGGAGCGCAGGCTCACGTGCCCCGCGGCGATGTCCACCAGAACCTGGTGATCGGACGAGCTCGCCGACTCGAGGCGGTTGTCGATCGCGCCGGCGGAGATGTCCTCCTGCACGTCGTACTCCCCCTCCGGCAGGGTGAGGTCGAGCGAACCCGCGCTCACGCCGATGTCCACGAGTTCCGGTTGCGTCCCCGTCAGCTCGGCCTCGAGCCGGCCCGCCGCGAGCATGAGCTGCGCCTCGCCGACCTCGGCCAGCTCGATGCGCGCCGCGCCGGCGTTGATGTCGGCGGCGAGCGAGTCGGCCGAGCCGCGGACGTCGAGACTGCCGGCGCCGAGCTCCAGGTCGAGCGCGCCGAATGAACCGTCGCTCTCGAGCGCCCCGGCGGAGACGGCGAGCCGGGCGTCGACGCCTTCGAGCGACGTCGGCAGCGTCAGCACGACGCGCTCCTCCTCGCGGCCCCAGCCCCAGCCCGGGCCGTCCCAGCGGCCCCAGCCGTCAAGCAGCCCGTCGCGGCTCGACACGCGCAGCTCGTCGCCGTCCTGGCGGAGGGTCCACTCGCTGTGCGCATCGGTGATCTCGAGCGTCGCCTCCTCGACGTCGGCGAACTCGATCCGGAACTGCGCGGCGTCGGCCTGCACGTCGAGCGACGAGACGCCGGCCACATCGGCGGTGAGGGTGTCGGTCACGCGCGTGGCCGCCACGACGGTCGACCGGATCGCGCCGGCGATCGTGCCCAGGAGGATGAGGGCGCCGATAACGATCAGGATGATCGCGACGGGCTTGCCGGGCCCGCCGCTGCGGGGCGCCGTGGCCGGCGTGGGGGCCGGCGGCGGCGGGGGCGTGACGGTGGTGTTCATCGTGCCGTTCCTGTCTGCGGCGATCCGCCGCTGCTCTCGATGTGGGCGAGCGCCGCGAGCACGCGGCGGTTGCCGGATTCGTCGGGCTCGAGGCCCAGCTTCTGGAAGATCGCGGTGATGTGCTTCTCGACGCTCGCCTCGGAGAGGAAGAGCATCGCGGCGATCGCCTGGTTCGACTTGCCCTCGGCGATCAGCGCGAGCACGGTGCGCTCGCGCTCGGTCAGGCGGGACATGCGGTCGTCCTCGCGGCGGCGGCTGAGCAGCTGCGCGACGACCTCGGGGTCGAGCACCGTCGCGCCCTGCCCGATCCGCGTGACGGACGCGAGGAACTCCGCGACGTCCGCGACGCGGTCCTTGAGCAGGTACCCGAGGGCGCCGCCCTGGCCTCCCGGAGCGCCGCTCCGCGGCGCTCCCTGACTGGCTATGAGCTCGCTCGCGTAGCGCTCCTCGACGTACTGCGACAGCACCAGCACGGGAAGCTCCGGTCGCCGTGCCCGCAGCTCCACCGCGGCCCGGATGCCCTCGTCCGTGAACGTGGGCGGCAGGCGGACGTCGAGGATGCAGAGCTCCGGATCCGTCTCGTCCACCGCGGCCTGGAGGCCCGAGGCGTCGGGCAGGGCCGCGACGACCGTGTGGCCGCTGCCGTCGAGCAGGCGCACGAGACCCTCGCGCAGCAGGACGGAGTCCTCGCAGATCAGGACGCGCATGGCACGCTCACCTCCAGAGCGGTGGGGCCGCCGAGCGGGCTGTCGAGCCGCACGGCGCCCCGAGCGGCGAGCACGCGGTTCGAGATGCCGTCCAGGCCGCCGCCCGGCAGCACGCGGGCGCCACCCAGGCCGTTGTCCTCGACGCGGGCCCACAGGGTGCCGTCGTCACGCACGCGCACCGTGACGCGGCACTCGCTGGCCCGTGAGTGCTTCGCGGCGTTCGTCAGCGACTCCGCGATCGCGAAGTAGACGGCGGCCTCGGCGTCGCGGCTGCAGCGGCCGTTCAGGCGCACGTCGAGCCGCACGGGGATGTGGGATCGCCCGGCGAGCGCAGACAGCGCGGCGTCGAGCCCGCGGTCGTCCAGCACCGAGGCGTGGATCCCGCGCGCCAGCTGACGCAGCTCGGTGATCGCCGCCTTCGTGGAGGTGTGGGCCTCCTCGATCAGCGCGCGCGCGCCATCCGGATCCTCCTCGAGCTTCTGCTGGGCGAGCCCGAGTGTCATGCCGACCGACACGAGCCGGGGCTGTACGCCGTCGTGGAGGTCGCGCTCGATGCGCGTGCGCTCCACCTCGGACGCCCGGATCGCTCCGGCACGCTGCACGTCGGACACGCGGGCCTGCTCGACCAGCTGCGCCTCGCGCGTCGGGATGACGATCACGCGGGCGAGCACGCCGTGCAGCAGCGCGATGCCGACCAGCGCCGCCGCGGAGGCCAGGAAGGTCAGGATGCCGACGAGCGGCGCCCAGCCCGTGATGACGTCGAAGCCGAGGAAGCCGGCGACGCCATCCGGCGCGTACAGGGGCGCGAACGCGAGGGCGACCGAGGACACGAGCGTCTGGAACAGCCAGAGCGTGATCCAGCCGAGGATCGTCGCGATCGCCAGGTTCGCGATCGCCCGCCACATGGGGGCGTCGATGAACTGATGCCACACCATCGCGAGGAAGCCGCCGAACGTGCGACGGGACATCCGGCGCGGGCGCAGAGCCGGCAGGCCGGCGTCGTACAGGCCGTCGATGCGCGCGGTCTCGAGCCAGCCGATCGCGAACAGCAGGTACACGAGGCCGAGCAGGAAGACGACGCCGATGGCCAGCACGGGCAGCAGGCCGACGCCCAGGCCGAGCAGCAGCCCGATGGCACCCGCCAGGATGGGGCCGACGACGCCGAGGGCCGCGAGCTGCGCGAGGGCGCCCGCGAGCCGCAGCGGCGATGAGTGGGCCGGCAGCCGGCGTCGGGCGGGAGCGCCCGGGGCCGGCACGGCCGGTGAGGGGGGAACCTGAGTGGTCATGTCCTAAAGCTAGGACGGCGCCGCCGCCCGCCCCACCGAGGGATCCGGACATCCCGTTTCGGGTTATCCGGAATCCCCGCCGGGGGATGTCAGTCGCGCGCCTGCTCGAGCAGGTGGTCGGGCACGCGCGTGGGGGACGCCGCGAAGCTCTTCCCGTTCGGCCGCGTGACGACGACGCGCTTCGGGGCGGTGCGGCCGTGCGTCGCGAAGATCATCAGGCCGACGAACGTCAGGCCGCCCACGAGGTTGCCGACGACGGTCGGGATCTCGTTCCAGATCAGGTAGTCCATGATCGTGAAGTCGGCCCCGAGCAGCAGGCCCACGGGGAACAGGAACATGTTCACGACCGAGTGCTCGAAGCCCATGTAGAAGAACAGCATGATCGGCAGCCACATCGCGAGCACCTTGCCCGTGACGGAGGTCGAGATCATCGCCGCGACGACGCCCATCGACACCATCCAGTTGCAGAGCATGCCGCGGATGAACAGCGTCAGCATGCCGCCGAAGCCGTGCTCGGCGTACCCGAGCGTGCGGCCGTGGCCGATCTCGCCGATCGCCTGCCCCACGGCGCTCGGCTCGGTCGTGAAGCCGTATGTGAAGTAGATCGCCATGAGCACGGCGACCGTGAACGCGCCGGCGAAGTTGCCGAGGAACACCAGCCCCCAGTTGCGGCCGATGCCGCCGAGCGTGATGCCGGGGCGACGGTCGAACAGCGCGAGGGGCGCGAGCGTGAAGACGCCCGTCAGCAGGTCGTAGCCGAGCAGGTACAGCAGCACGAAGCCCACCGGGAACAGCAGAGCGCCGATCAGCGGCTCGCCCGTGTTGGTCGACACCGTCACGGCGAACGCGGCGGCGATCGTCAGCGTGGCGCCGCCCATGAACCCGCGGATGAGCGTGTCGCGGGTGGACATCAGGACCTTCGACTCGCCGGCCTCGATCATGGCGGTGATCAGTTCGGCGGGCTTCACGTATGACATGCGGGCTCCTCGGGGTCGGATTGCTCCCAGAGTCGCGTGCGGTCGTTTCGCCCACGGGCCCTTGCGCGTTACGGCTGGTGACGCTTCCCTCACCCGGCCGCGCGGTGCGATGTGAGATCAGCCCGCAGGGCCGACGCGCCGGTAGCCCGTGAAGGCGATGGCCCGCGCCGCGCCGGAGTGGCATCATGCCGCCATGGACAAGCCCCCGGTGTCGGCCGTGGATCACGCCGCGCACACCCCGTACTCCGCTCCCGGCGCGCACGCGTCCCTGCTCGACGCACTGCCGACGGATCCCGCGGCCCTGTCGGCCGTCGCGCGGAACGTGATCGTGCACTACCGCGCGTCGGGCGAGGAGCTGCCGGCCGTGACGCGCGGCGACATCTGTCTGCGGTGGATCGAGGACATCCTGTCGACGGACCAGGCGCGCCATCCCGAGCCGCTCGACCGTCCGCGCGAGGCGTCGGCGCGCGTGCAGGGCTGCTGCCGCGACCACACGCTCCTGTGCGTCGCGGCCCTGCGGCAGCACGGGATCCCGGCACGCAGCCGCGTGGGCTTCGCGGGCTACTTCACGCCCGGCTGGCACCACGACCACGTGATCGTGGAGGCGTGGCTGGACGGGCGCTGGCGGCGCTTCGATCCGGAGGTCGCGGGTCCGCTGGAGGGCCTGCCGGATCCGATGGACATCGCGCTCGGCCGCCCCCGCGGGTTCCTCACGGCCGCGCAGGCGTGGGTGCGCTTCCGGGAGGGGGAGCTGGATGCCGACACGTTCGGCGTCGCACCGGAGGTGCCGATGCTGCGCGGCGACCGCTTCCTGCTCGAGGAGGTCATCTACGAGGTCGCGCACCGCTTCGGCGATGAGCTGCTGCTGTGGGACGGATGGGGCCGCATCGAGCCGCCAGGGGCGGGCGTGAGCGAGGCCGAGGCGGCGTGGGCGGACGACGTCGCCGCCCTGCTCCTCGCCGCGGACGCGGGCGACGCCGACGCGGAGACCCGGCTGCTCGAGCGCTACCGCGCGGACGACGGCCTGAACCCGCGCGACGCGGTCATCCAGGCCTCCCCGTTCGGCGACGAGCCGATCCTCGTACGGCTCGCCCGCTCGGCGTGAGCGGCCGTCACGGCAGGGGGCGGATGCGGAAGACGGGGAAGTCCGGTGCGGCCGCGCGCAGCTGCGCGTCGGTCGCATCCTTGTCGAGGTCCTCGAAGAAGCGCCCGACCTCCCACGCCCACGCGACGAGGTAGGCACGCAGGATGGGCGGCTTGTCGGCGTCGAGGACCTCCTCCGCGACGAAGCGCTCGACGCGGCGCGCGGAGCGCAGCTCACCCGCCCCCGCCACGCGGAGGTTGCGCACCCACTGCGTGTGCCCGCGCGGCGCCACCAGGTAGCGGTCGCCCGCGACGCGCAGAGGATTGACCGGCGTCGTGCGCCATTCACCGCTCGAACGGCCGCGAACCGCGAGCACACGGCTTCCCGCGAGGGGCAGCCCGATCCGCGTCAGGAAGCCCACGAGCCCGTTGAACACCGCGTCGGCCGCCGTGGGCCTCACGTACCTCGCCACGCGATCAACCTAGCGGTCGTTCTGCTCTCGGCGGAACCGGATGCGCCCGCCGGGGGCGGGTGCCTACCGTGAGGGGCATGGCCGAGCTGCTTCCTCTCCCCGACAGGCGCGAAGCCGCGAGCCGCGGCCCGTCCCCCGATCCGGATCCGCTGTGGCGCCACCTCGTGGGCGAGCGGCTGCGGCGGCTGCGCCGCGAGCGGGGCGAGACGCTGTCGGAGGTCGCACGCCGCGCCGGGATCTCGGTGCAGTACCTGTCGGAGATGGAGCGTGGGCGCAAGGAGGCCTCCAGCGAGATGATCGCCGCGGTGCTCGGAGCGCTCGGCGAGAGCCTTCTCGACCTGACTGCCGGCATCGCGGACGATCTGCGTACGAAAACGGCTCCCGCGCCCGCCATGCCCGGCGGTGCGCAGGTCCTCGCGCTCGCCGCCTGACCGCTCTGCCGTGGGCGGATCCGCCCTGGGTGGAACCTGCCCCACGGGTCGCCCGAGCCGCGCACGCTGAGGTCATGGCAGACGAACCGAAGCTTCCGCAGTTCACCCCCGAGGCGCGACGTGAGCTGTACCACCGCCGCGTGCTGATGCTCGACGGCGCGCTCGATGACGACAACGGCACGCTGCTCGCCACCCAGCTGCTGTCGCTCGCGGCGGAGGATCCCGTGGCCGACATCGCGCTGTGGATCCACTCCCCCGGTGGGTCCGTTCCCGCGATGCTGGCGATCCGCGACATCATGCGCCTGGTGCCGTGCGACGTGTCCACGGTCGCGATCGGGATGGCGGCGAGCGCGGGACAGTTCCTGCTGTCGGCGGGCACGCCGGGCAAGCGGCGTGCGCTCCCCCACGCGCGCATCCTGCTGCACCAGGGCTCGGCGGGCATCGGCGGCACCGCCGTCGACGTCGAGCTGCAGGCCGACGACCTGCGGCACATGCGCGACACGGTGCTGGGACTCATCGCCGAGGACACGGGCCAGCCCGTGGAGCGCGTGTTCGAGGACTCTCTGCACGATCACTGGTACACGACGCAGGAGGCGCTCGATTACGGATTCATAGACGGCGTCGTGCGCGGCTTCGACGAGCTGATGCCGCGTCAGCGCACGCGGATCGGCCTGAGCGCGGACCAGACGGAGGCGGCGGCGTGACCTCCTACACGATCCCCAACGTGGTCAAGCGCGATGCGCGCGGCGACCGGATCATGGACGTCTACTCCGAGCTGCTCACGGAGCGGGTCGTCTACCTCGGCACGGGCATCGACGCGGGTGTCGCGAACGCGCTGATCGCGCAGCTGCTGCACCTCGAGGCTGATGCGCCGGAGCGCGAGATCCAGCTCTACATCAACTCCGAGGGCGGGGATCCGCAGGCCGCACTCGCCGTGCACGACACGATGCGGTACATCCGCCCGCCCGTCGCCACGACCTGCATCGGGCAGGCCGTGGGCGCGAGCGCGGTGCTGCTGGCGGCGGGCGCCCCTGGGCGGCGCGCCATCCTGCCGCATGCGCGGGTCGTGCTGCATCAGCCGGGAGCGCAGAGCCGGGGGGCGATCCCCGACCTGATCCTGCACGCCGACGAGCTCGTGCGCGTGCGCGGCGATCTCGAGACCATCCTCTCGGCGCACACCGGGCGCTCCCGTGAGCAGCTGCGCCACGACACCGACCGCGACCGCGTGTTCACCGCGGAGGCCGCGGTCGAGTACGGCCTCGTCGACAGAGTCATCGCCGAGCGCGGCTGAGCGGGCGCGGCCGCCGGGTTCGGCCTCGACCGGCCCGCTGTGCCGAGCATGCCCCACGCCTATGCCGGCCTGCTGCCCCGAGCATGTCCCACTTCGTGCCGGACTGAGGCTCGGAGTACGACAGCGAGTGGGCACGCTCACGCCGCAAGCGACGGCAGCGGGGACGCAGCGAGCGGCAGGCCCGACGCCGGAGGCCGCCCCGTGGGGCGGCCTCCGGCGTCGTTTCACTCCCACTCGATGGTGCCCGGGGGCTTCGAGGTGACATCGAGCACGACGCGGTTGATCTCCCGGACCTCGTTCGTGATCCGGTTCGAGATCTTCGACAGCACGTCGTAGGGAAGGCGCGTCCAGTCGGCCGTCATGGCGTCCTCGCTCGAGACGGGGCGCAGCACGACGGGGTGGCCGTAGGTGCGGCCGTCGCCCTGCACACCCACCGAGCGCACGTCGGCGAGCAGCACGACGGGGCACTGCCAGATCTCGTTGTCGAGACCCGCCTTGGTGAGCTCCTCGCGCGCGATCGCGTCCGCCTCGCGCAGGATGTCGAGTCGCTCACGCGTGACCTCGCCGATGATGCGGATGCCGAGGCCCGGTCCGGGGAACGGCTGGCGGCCGACGATCGCCTCGGGGATCCCGAGCTCGCGGCCGATCGCGCGCACCTCGTCCTTGAACAGCGTGCGCAGCGGCTCGACGAGCTCGAAGTCGAGGTCCTCGGGGAGGCCGCCGACGTTGTGGTGGCTCTTGATGTTCGCGGTGCCCGCACCGCCACCCGACTCGACGACGTCGGGATAGAGCGTGCCCTGCACGAGGAACTTGACCTTCCCGCCCGACTCCTTGGCCTCGGCGACGAGGTCGAGCTGCACCTTCTCGAACGCGCGGATGAACTCGCGGCCGATGATCTTGCGCTTCTCCTCGGGGTCGGTGACGCCGGCGAGGTGACCCAGGAACACGTCCTCGGCGTCGACCGTGATCAGGCGCACGCCCGTCGAGGCGACGTAGTCCTTCTCGACCTGCTCCCGCTCGCCCTTGCGCAGCAGCCCGTGGTCGACGAACACCGCCGTGAGCTGGTCCCCGACGGCCTTGTGGACGAGCGCGGTCGAGACGGCCGAGTCCACGCCGCCGGACAGCGCCGAGATCACGCGCGCGTCGCCGATCTGCGCCTTGATGCGCTCGACCTGCTCGGCGATCACGTTGCCCGCGTTCCAGTCGGCGGGAAGCCCCACGGCCTTGTGCAGGAAGTTCTCGATGACCGCCTGGCCGTGGTCGCTGTGCTTGACCTCGGGGTGCCACTGCACGCCGTAGAAGTTCTTCTCGGCGTTGCCGAAAGCGGCGACCGGGGTGGCGGCGGTGGACGCCAGCACCTCGAAGCCCTCGGGCGCCTGCGACACCTGGTCGCCGTGGCTCATCCAGACGTTCTGCGCGGCCGGCAGCCCCCCGAGCAGGACGCCGCCGTCGCCGACGAGCGCCGCGTCGGTGGCACCGTACTCGCGCAGGCCCGTGTTGGCGACCTCGCCGCCGAGCGACTGCGCCATGACCTGGAAGCCGTAGCAGATGCCCAGCGTGGGCACGCCGAGCTCGAACACCTTCTCATCGAGCCTGGGCGCACCCGGCTCGTACACCGACGACGGACCGCCCGACAGGATGATCGCGACCGGGTCGTGCGCCGCGATCTCCTCGGCGCTCGCGGTGTGCGGGATCAGCTCGCTGAAGACCCCGGCTTCCCGGACGCGGCGCGCGATCAGCTGCGCGTACTGGGCGCCGAAGTCGACGACGAGGACGGGACGCTGGACGGTGTCCTGCGAGACGTCTGCGGCTTCCGTCACGGGGTGACCTCCTGGGCCTGCGCGGCCTTCTTCTCGGCGGCCGCTGTCTCGCGCTCGGCCAGGTAGCGCTTCACGTCGCGCGCGACGACGAACTCCATGAAGAAGGAGAGGAACGGGATCACGCCACCGCCGGCGAGCAGGATGAACCGCCAGAACGGCCAGCGCATCAGGCTCCACACCCGGAAGCACGCGAACAGGTACACGACGTAGAACCAGCCGTGCACGATCAGGATGCCGAGCGACAGGTTGACGCCGTCCCCGGTCGACACGAGCTCGTCACCCTGCGGCACGACCTCGCGGAAGGCGAACAGTCCCTGCGAGTCGAGGAAGAACAGCTCGACGGCGAGGGGCGTGTACTTCAGCACCATCTCGGCGCACAGCAGCAGCAGGCCGACACCGGTGATGACGGAGCAGATCTGGTAGAACCGCAGCGCCCCACGGATCTGCGGGAACGTGGCGAGCTTGGGCTGCGGCATGGATCCCAGTTTACGGGTGGTCGCTGGGCGTCCGATCCGCCGCGGGGTGCTCCCGCGCGACCGCGCCTTCAGTACCATTCGAGACAGGGGGAAGAGGAGGTTTGCTCGTGGCACCCGACACCGAGCACAAGGGCCCCGGCGCCGATCCCGCGCGTATCCCGCCCCGCTGGTTCATCACGACCGCATGGCGCGTGCACCGCGGGCTGTACCGGATGACCGGAGGTCGTTTCGGGCTGCGTCGGCCCACGCCGCGGGTGTTCGGCATGATGCGCCTGCACACGATCGGCCGGCGCTCCGGCGCGCAGCGGATGGCGATCCTCGCGTACTTCGAGGACGGCCCGAACCTCGTCACGATGGCGATGAACGGCTGGGGCGATCCGCCGCCCGCGTGGTGGCTGAATCTGCAGGCGAACCCCGTCGCCTCCGTCGACCTGCCCGGCGGCGAGCATCGCAGCGTGATCGCCCGCGAGGCGAGGGGCGCCGAACGCGACCGGCTGTGGGAGGCGTTCCGCGCGATGGACAGCTACGACGGCGACCTGAACGACCTCGCGGCGCTGCGCTCACGCGAGACGCCGGTGATCGTCCTCGAGCCGCTGGTCTAAGGCGCCGGCGCGAGGGGCTGCGGCTAGTCCTCGTCGGGATCGACGGGACCATCGCGCTCTTCGAGCTCCCGCTCCCAGGCGTCCTTCGCGAGGCGGTACCAGAGGTAGAACGCGAAGCCCGCGAAGACCGCCCACTCGACCGCGTAGAAGATGTTGAGCCAGTTGATGGGGCTCGCGAGCTCGGGGGCAGGCGACGAGATCGCATCCAGCCCCGCGTCGCCGAGCGCACCGGTCGGGTCCGCCGATGTCAGGTACGGGCGGTAGACGTCGATCGCCGCGATCGGCGATCCGTCGCGCTCGTGCCAGCGGCTCAGCAGGGCGGCCGGCGACATCCGCGTCAACTCGAGCGGATCCGCACCCGGCGGGAGCGCGGGGCCCTCATCCGAGATGATGCGGCCCGTCAGCACGAGGGGATCCGCTTGGGCCCCCTCTCGCAGGACGGTGGAGGCCAGGCGGTTCAGCGTCTCGACGGCGGCGTCGGCGCGCTCCCGCGTGGGCGCCCAGCCGACCGCCACGGCGAGGGCCGTGGGGCGCTCCGCATCGACGCGGAACTGACCCGTGACCCAGAACCCCTGCGCACCGTCGTTGTAGCGGGAGGACACGACGATGAAATCGCCGGGAATCCAGCCGCCGGCGACCTCGACGCGCTGTCCGACGAGCGGCTCCTCGAGGTACTGCCCCGGTTCGACGACGTCCTCGATGGGCCGGATCTCCTCCGTCGCACCCTCGGGCACGGGATCCGTGTCGATCGCGCTCGAGAGCTGCCACTGCCCCAGCCACGCGAACACGCCCGCGACCAGGAGGGCGAACGCGAGCATGAGCAGCCAGCGCGGCCGCAGCATGACCTCCCGCAGGGTGGGCGGGAAGTCGAGCCCCTCGGGTGCCGGCTCAGTGGTCATACGGGGCGACGACGACCTCGACCCGCTGGAACTCCTTGAGGTCGGAGTAGCCGGTCGTTGCCATCGACTTGCGCAGCGCGCCGATCAGGTTCGCCGTGCCGTCGGCCAGCTGCGCCGGGCCGTACAGCACCTGCTCGAGCGTTCCGACCTGCGGCACGCGCACGCGGCGCCCGCGCGGCAGCTTGGCGTGGTGAGCCTCGGGACCCCAGTGGTAGCCGGCGCCGGGGGCGTCCGTCGCGCGTGCGAGCGCGACGCCCAGCATGACGGCGTCGGCGCCCATCGCGAGCGCCTTGACGATGTCACCGGATGTGCCGACGCCGCCGTCTGCGATCACGTGCACGTAGCGGCCGCCCGACTCGTCGAGGTAGTCGCGGCGCGCGCCGGCGACATCCGCCACGGCGCTCGCCATCGGCGCGTGGATGCCGAGCGTCGCGCGGGTGGTCGACGCGGCGCCGCCGCCGAAGCCGACGAGCACGCCCGCCGCTCCCGTGCGCATCAGATGCAGTGCGGCGGTGTACGTCGATGCGCCGCCCACGATGACCGGCACGTCCAGGTCGTAGATGAACTTCTTCAGGTTGAGCGGCTCGGCCTCGCTCGAGACGTGCTCGGCGGACACCGTGGTGCCGCGGATGACGAACAGGTCCACACCGGCCGCGACGACCGTCTGGTAGAGCTCCTGCGTGCGCTGCGGCGTGAGCGAGCCGGCGACCGTGACGCCCGCCGCGCGGATCTCGTTGATGCGCGCCGTGACGAGCTCGGGCTTGATGGGCTCGGAGTACAGCTGCTGCATGCGGCTCGTCGCGACCTCGTCGGGGAGCGACGCGATCTCCGCGAACAGCGGCGCGGGGTCCTCGTACCGCGTCCACAGGCCCTCGAGGTCGAGCACGCCCAGGCCGCCCAGCTGACCGAGCATGATGGCGGTCTGCGGGCTGACCACGGAGTCCATCGGCGCCCCGAGCACCGGGATGTCGAAGTGGAAGGCGTCGATCGACCAGTCGGTCGTGACGTCCTCCGGGTTGCGGGTTCGGCGGGAGGGCACCACCGCGATGTCGTCGAACGAATACGCCCGTCGTGCCCGCTTGCCGCGGCCCAGCTCGATCTCCGTCGTCACCGTCACAGCCTACCGGGCGCCCCGCAACGCGTTGCGGGGCGACGCCCGGACGGGCTCAGGCGGCGTAGCGCGCGGCCGAGCGGGCCTTCGCCTTCGCGGCCTCGACGTCGCGGTCTTTGGGCGGCGCGTTCGTCACAAGTGAGTCCAGCAGGTGCTGCGTGATGTGCGCGATCTCGTGCACGGCGTGATCGAAGGCCTCCTGGTTGACCTTCGACGGCTTCGTCGTTCCCGCGATCTTGCGCACGTACTGCAGCGCCGCAGCGTTCACCTCCTCGGAGGTCGCCGCGGGCTCGAAGTTGTGGAGAGTGTGGATGTTCCGGCACATGCCGGTCACGCTAGCCCTGTCGCCCGGCCCTCGGAAGACCTGCGGGTCAGCGCCGGTAGTTGGGCGCCTCGACCACGATCTGCACGTCGTGCGGGTGCGACTCCTTGAGCCCCGCCGAGGTGATGCGCAC
Organism: Microbacterium sp.; assembly: GCF_031178525.1. Lineage (GTDB taxonomy): Bacteria > Actinomycetota > Actinomycetes > Actinomycetales > Microbacteriaceae > Microbacterium. The sequence goes on along the minus strand of NZ_JAPSJA010000002.1, from coordinate 21,823 downwards.
GAACTTGCCGCGGGCCTTGAGCTCGTCGATCGAGCGCGCGCCGACATAGAACATCGACTGGCGCAGGCCGCCCGTGAGCTGGTGGATGACCGCCGACAGCGGGCCGCGGTAGGGCACCTGCCCCTCGATGCCCTCGGGGATCAGCTTGTCGTCACCCTGCACATCCGCCTGGAAATAGCGGTCCTTGGAGTAGGACGTCTGCTTGCCGCGCGTCTGCATCGCACCCAGCGACCCCATGCCGCGGTAGAGCTTGAACTGCTTGCCGCCCTGGAACACGATGTCGCCCGGCGCCTCCTCGGTGCCGGCGAGCAGCGAACCGAGCATCACGGTGTCGGCACCCGCGACCAGCGCCTTGGCGATGTCGCCCGAGTACTGCAGACCGCCGTCCGCGATGACCGGCACGCCGGCCGGACGCGCGGCGAGCGACGCCTCGTAGATCGCGGTGACCTGCGGCACGCCCACACCCGCGACGACGCGCGTGGTGCAGATGGATCCGGGGCCGACGCCGACCTTGACCGCGTCGACGCCCGCGTCGATCAGCGCCTGGGCGCCCTCGCGGGTCGCGACGTTGCCGCCGATCACGTCGATGTGCGCGAACGTCGGATCGGCCTTCAGGCGCTTCACGATGTCGATCACGCCCTGCGACTGGCCGTTGGCGGTGTCGACGACGATCACGTCGACACCCTTGTCGCGCAGCGCCTCCGCGCGCTCCCACGCGTCGCCGAAGAAGCCGATGGCGGCGCCCACGCGCAGGCGGCCGAGCGCGTCCTTCGTCGCGTTGGGGTACTTCTCGCTCTTGTCGAAGTCCTTGATGGTGATGAGGCCGGTGAGCTTGCCCTCGTCGTCCACGAGCGGCAGCTTCTCGACGCGGTGCTTCGCGAACAGCGCGACGACCTCCTCGGGCGAGATGCCCACGTGGCCGGTCACGAGCCCCTCGGCGGTCATGACGTCCTTCGCGAGCGTGGTCGTGCGCTCGAACTCCGAGACGAAGCGCATGTCGCGGTTCGTGACGATGCCGACCAGGCGGCCGGACTCGTCGACGACGGGAAGGCCGGAGATCCGGTACTTCCGGCAGAGCGTGTCCACCTCCTCGATCGTCGCGTCGGGGTGCGTGGTGATCGGGTCGGTGATCATTCCCGACTCGCTGCGCTTGACGCGGTCGACCGCGCTCGCCTGATCCTGGATCGAGAGGTTGCGATGCAGGATGCCGATGCCGCCCTGACGGGCCATGGCGATCGCCATCCTCGACTCGGTCACGGTGTCCATCGCGCTCGAGAGCAGCGGGGCCGCGACGCGGATGTTGCGCGTGAGGCGCGACGACGTGTCGGCCTCGCTGGGGATGACGTCCGTGTGGCCGGGAAGAAGCAGCACGTCGTCGTAGGTGAGTCCGACGAAGCCGAACGGATCGTGGTCAGTCAAGACGATTCTCCCGCCTGAGCGATGTGGATGAGCTCGTATCGCGGAAGGGGCCTGGTATGCCATCCTCCCCCGTATAGGAATACTAAGGCTCGCGGGGCTGGAGATATTCCGGATGCAGATCGCTCGAAGAAGAGGGATCCGCTATGTGCAGAGTGCTCATGACCACGGGATGGGACACGCCCGAAACGATCCCGTCATATTAGGGTCTTACGTTTGAACGACCCGTTCACGCACCCCGGTGCGGCGCTACCCCACCCGCCGCCCGCGGACCGGAGGATCAATGAACCCCAGAACCGCCTCCCTGAGGCGTACCCGATCCGGCGCGCTCGTCGCTCTCGCGACGTTCCTCGCCGCCTTCATCGCCGCGCTGCTGCTGCCCGCGGCCGCGCATGCGGCGGAGGATGACCCCTACTCCATCAACGGCAACGTCCGGCTCGAAGGCGAGCCCCTCGAGGGCGTCGAGCTCACGATCGACGGCGCCGGCGGCGTCCAGGAGGTCGTGACCGACGAGGACGGCCGCTGGGGCGTGAAGGTACCCGAGAACGACTCCGTCTACGTCGTCACGCTCGACGAGTCGTCCCTGCCGGACGGCATCGCGGTCGTCGACGAGACCGGCGAGGACGACACTCCGAACGTCAAGGAGGTGACGGTCGGCCCCGGCGGCATCACGGCCGCGAACTTCTTCATCGGCGAGGCGGAGCGCAACGTCACGGGCTTCTTCGACCAGCTGCTGCAGCGCATCTTCCAGGGCATCAACTTCGGCCTCATGCTCGGGCTGGCGGCGGTGGGACTGTCGCTCGTGTTCGGCACGACCGGCATCTCCAACTTCGCGCACGCCGAGATGGTGACGTTCGGCGCCGTCGCGGCGCTGTTCCTCGTCGGCCCCGCGAGCCTCGCCCTGCCGGTGTGGCTCGGCATCCCTGTGGCGATCGTGCTGAGCGCGCTGCTGGGATTGCTGCTCGACATGATCATCTGGCGCCCCCTGCGTCGCAGGGGCACGGGCGTCGTGCAGCTGATGATCCTGTCGATCGGCCTCTCGCTCGCGATGCGGTACATCTTCCAGTACTTCATCGGCGGTGACACGGCGCAGCTGCCGGCGATGGTGCCCTCGGTCACCATCCCGCTGTTCGGCGCCGTGAGCACCACGCTCAACGACCTGATCTCGATGGGCATCTCGATCGTCGTGATCGTCGCCTTCGCGCTCTGGCTCACGCGCAGCCGACTCGGCAAGGCGACCCGCGCGATCAGCGACAACCCGTCGCTCGCGGCGGCGTCGGGCATCGACGTCGACCACGTCGTGCGGATCGTGTGGATCATCTCGGGCGCGCTGGCGGGCCTCGCGGGCATCCTGTACGCGTACTACCGCCCCGGCATCCGCTGGGACATGGGCGCGCAGATCCTGCTGCTCGTGTTCGCCGCGGTCACGCTCGGCGGACTGGGCACCGCGTTCGGCGCGCTCGTCGGAGCGATCATCATCGGCATCCTCACCGAGGCGTCGAGCCTGTGGATCCCGGCCGACCTGCGATACGCGGGCGCGCTCGTGGTCCTCATCATCATCCTTCTGGTCCGGCCGCAGGGCATCCTCGGCCGCCGCGAGCGAATCGGTTAGGCGGCGCTCATGAACTGGTTGCAGATCTTCGAGAACACCCTGTCCTCGATCCTCAGCCCCGCGACACTGGGCTATGCGATCGCGGCGCTCGGCCTCGCGATGCACTTCGGCTACGGCGGCCTGATCAACATGGGCGTCGCGGGCTTCATGGCGCTCGGCGCCTACGGCTACGCCATCTCGGTCCTGACGTTCGGCCTCCCCTGGTGGCTCGCCGCGCTCATCGGCCTCGCGGCCGCCGCCGTGTTCGCGCTCATCCTCGGCATCCCGACGCTGCGTCTGCGCGGCGACTACCTCGCCATCGCGACGATCGCGGCCGCCGAGGTGCTGCGTCTGCTGTTCCTCACGACGCAGTTCGCGGACGTGACCGGATCCGCCGACGGCCTGTCGGGCTATCACGGCAGCTTCCGCGAGATGAACCCGATCCCGCCGGGCACCTACGGCTTCGGCCCGTGGACCTACAACGAGACCGGCTGGTGGGTGCGCATCATGGGCCTGCTGACCCTCGCGTTCGCCGTGCTGGTGATGTGGATGCTGACGCGCAGCCCGTGGGGTCGCGTGATGAAGGGCATCCGCGAGGACGAGGACGCGATCCGCTCGCTCGGCAAGAACGTCTTCTCCTACAAGATGCAGTCGCTCGTGCTCGGCGGCGTGATCATGGCCGCGGGCGGCGTCGTGTACGCCCTCCCCTCGGCCGTGAGCCCCGGCGTGTACGTCACGTCGCTGACGTTCTTCGTGTGGACGGCGCTGCTGCTCGGCGGTGCGGCCACCGTGTTCGGTCCGCTGCTCGGATCGCTCGTGTTCTGGGCGATCCAGACGTTCCTGTCGAACGTCCTTCCCGCGCTGGTCGATGCAGGCGTCCTGCCCTTCATGTCGACCGTGCAGGCGGGTACGCTGCGCTTCATCCTCGTCGGTGTCGCGCTCATGCTGCTCGTCGTCTTCATGCCGCAGGGCCTCCTGGGCGACAAGAAGGAGCTGACCTTTGTCCGCTGACAGCACGTCCCAGAACCCGAACCCGATGACGGCGCCCGTGCAGCGCCCCAAGACCACGGGGCTGCACGTCGGCGACGCCCGGCCCGGCGTGTCGAAGGTCGATCCGATCATCGTCGCCGACAACGTGACCCGCACGTTCGGCGGCCTCACGGCCGTCGACGTCGAGCACCTCGAGATCCCGCGCAACGCGATCACGGCCCTGATCGGACCGAACGGCGCCGGCAAGACCACGCTGTTCAACCTGCTGACGGGCTTCGACAAGCCCAACACGGGCACGTGGTCGTACGACGGCAAGGACCTTGCGCGGGTGCCGGCGCACAAGGTCGCCCGCATGGGCCTGGTGCGCACGTTCCAGCTCACCAAGGCCCTCGGCCGCCTGAGCGTCATGGACAACATGAAGCTCGGCCAGACGGGTCAGCGCGGTGAGCGGTTCTGGCACAGCCTGATCCCCGCCCTGTGGCGCTCGCAGGATCGCGAGATCGAGGACCGCGCGGACGAGCTGCTCGTGAAGTTCAAGCTCGACGCGAAGCGGGACGACCTCGCGGCGGGCCTCTCGGGCGGCCAGAAGAAGCTGCTCGAGATGGCGCGGGCCCTCATGACCAGCCCGAACCTGGTCATGCTGGACGAGCCGATGGCGGGTGTGAACCCGGCCCTGACGCAGTCGCTGCTCGACCACATCCTGGACCTGAAGGACGAGGGCATGACCGTGCTGTTCGTCGAGCACGACATGCACATGGTGCGCCACATTGCCGACTGGGTCGTCGTGATGGCGGAGGGCAAGGTCGTCGCCGAAGGCGCACCCGACGAGGTCATGAAGAACCCCGCGGTGATCGACGCCTACCTCGGTGCGCACCAGGAGCTCGACCTCGGCGTCGTGACCGGGCGCATCCCGGTCATCCACGCCGACCCCACGACCGACGCGGCGGCCTCGGCCGCGGTCGACGTCACGGCGCTCGAGTCGGAGGCCTCCGCCGAGCTCGACAAGGAGGACACCAAGTGAGCGAGCAGACCGCCGCCGCACCGCGGGGCGCCACGACCGCCGACACCCCCGTCGTGTTCGTCGACGACGTGCACGCCGGCTACCTGCCCGGCATCAACATCCTGAACGGCTGCTCGCTGACGGCCCACCAGGGCGAGCTGATCGGCATCATCGGCCCGAACGGCGCCGGCAAGTCGACGCTGCTGAAGGCGATCTTCGGGCAGGTGAAGGTCCGCGGCGGGAGCATCACGCTCGGCGGCGAGGACATCACGGGCCTCAAGGCGGACAAGCTCGTCGCCAAGGGCGTCGGGTTCATCCCGCAGACGAACAACGTGTTCCCCTCGCTCACGATCGAGGAGAACCTGCAGATGGGCACGTACCAGAAGCCGCGCCTGTTCGCCGAGCGGGTCGACTTCGTGATGGGCATCTTCCCCGACCTCGCCAAGGGCGGCGGCCTGAAGAAGCGCGCCGGCGGCCTGTCGGGCGGTGAGCGGCAGATGGTGGCCATGGGCCGCGCGCTCATGATGGATCCGAAGGTGCTGCTGCTCGACGAGCCCTCGGCCGGTCTGTCCCCCGTGCGACAGGACGAGGCCTTCCTGCGCGTCTCGGAAATCAACAAGGCGGGCGTGACGTGCATCATGGTGGAGCAAAACGCCCGCCGCTGCCTGCAGATCTGCGACCGCGGCTATGTGCTCGACCAGGGCCGCGACGCCTACACGGGCACGGGTCGCGAGCTGCTGAACGACCCCAAGGTCACCGAGCTCTACCTCGGCACGCTCGGCGCGTAACCCCTCCGGAAGCCCCGGTCCGCGGACCGGGGCTTCCGCGTGTCCGGGCACCACTGCTCGCGCCGGGTTCTCAGGAGATGTCGCGTTCTCCGGGCGAGAAGCGGATCCGCCCCCGAGAAGCCGGCAACGGCGAGCGCCTGGTCATCCGGATCGATGGGAACTATCACGTCGACCGGCAGCGCCTCGCGGACAACCGGCGCCCCGGGCCGTGGACATGAAAGCGCCCCGCCTCCCGAGGGAGACGGGGCGCTTCGGTGCACCGGGAGGGATCAGCCCTCGTACGGCGCGTAGGTGTTGTCGGGGCCGTACTCGTAGACGTTGATCATGCCCTCCGTCGGGTCGCCGACCTCATCGAACGTGATCGGGCTCGAGACGCCGTCGTAGTCGGCCTGGCCGCCCTCGAGGATGATGTCGGCGCACTCCGCGAACGTCGTGCACTTCGTGCCGCCCTCGATGCCGCCGGAGACCTCCTGCAGCTTGCCCGAGATCGCCTCGGGGTCGGTCGAGCCGCTGGCCAACGCGGCGAGCGCGAGCAGGTTCACGGCGTCGAACGACTCGGGCGCGTACGTGTAGTCCTTCAGCGCGTCGACGCCGGCCTCGGCGACGTAGGCGTCCAGGCCGTCCACGAACTCCTGCACATCCTCCGGCGTGGGGCCGGGGTACGTGCCGCGGGCGCCCTCGAGCAGGCCCTCCGGGAAGTCCGTGTAGGCGGACATGTTGCCGTCGACCAGGAACAGGTCCTCAGCGGCGAAGCCCTGCTCGATCAGCGACGGCAGCAGCGTCTCCGCCTCGTCGAAGCTGATCACCGTGATGGCCTCGGGGTCCTGAGCCAGCACCTCGGAGATCTGCGCGTCGAACGACGTGTCACCGGTGTTGAACGTCGGGTCGGCGACGACCTCGCCGCCGGCACCCTCGAACGCCTCGGTGATGTACTTCGCCAGGCCCGTGCCGTACGCGTCGTTCAGCACGATGAGGCCGAGGGTCTGGTAGCCCTCCGAGGCGAGGAAGTTGCCGTGCACGGCACCCTGCAGCACATCCGACGGAGCCGTGCGGAAGTAGAGGCAGTTGTCGTCGTACGTCGTGAACGCGTCGGACGTGTTGGCGGGCGAGAACTGGATCACGCCGGCGCCGACCACCTGGTCGATGAACTGCAGCGACGTGCCCGACGAGGCCGCACCGACGATCGCCGACACGTCCTCGCTCAGCAGACGCGGGATCTCGGTCTCGTACGCCTTGTTGTCGGTGTCACCCGAGTCGCCGTGCACGACCTCGACCGTGAGGCCCGAGGTCTCGGTGTACTCGTTGATGAGCGACATGGCGTAGTTGACGCCCTGGATCTCGGGCGGGCCGAGGAAGGCGAGCGTGCCGGTCACGGGCAGCGCCGTGCCGATCTTCAGCGAGAGCTCGCCGCCGACCTCGCCGACGGGCTCGGTGGCGGGCTCACAGGTGGGGCCGGCGGCCGCCTGCGACTCTTCAGGCTCCTCGCTCGGAGCGGCGGAGTTCGCGCCACCGCCGCCGGCCGCACAGCCGGCAAGGGTCAGAGCTGCGACGCCTGTGAGGGCCAGGGCGCCGATCAGCTTCCGGGATCGAACCATCGTGGTTCCGTCCTTTCATCAGGACCCGCGTTGGGGGACTGGTTGCCGACGCCCCCAGGGAGAGCGACGACGGCCGCGGGTAATGGACGGAAATCTACTCGGGATTTGTTTCGGCCGTGTTTTCCTATGCCCTTCTGAGCAGACTGCGCGGCGATTCGCGATCGAATCGTTACCGGTCTGGGCATCCTGCATCGCAACCTGACTTCCCAGGCACGATCCGGCGAGGGTTCTTCGCGCCGGCGCGCCTCCGAGGCCGCGCGATCCGCACGACGCGTTCTGCGCCTGCGCGATCCGGTTCCCGTGAGTCAGACCCCGACGCTCACCGGCACGGGCGCGACGCGCGATCGGCGCGTGTGGCGCACCTGATCGACGGTGAACAGGATGCACGCGATCCACACGATGCCGAACCCGATCCACCGGGAGGCCGGCATCGGCTCGTGCAGGATCGCGACGCCCACGATGAACTGCAGGATGGGGCCGGCGAACTGCAGCATGCCCATGGTCGCGAGCGGCACGCGGCTCGATCCGGCGGCGAACAGCAGCAGCGGCACCGCGGTCACCGCGCCCGCCGAGAGCAGCAGGATCGTGTGCAACGGGCCGGCGGTGCCGAGCGTGATGCCGGTCGTCGCGCCGACGATCGCCAGCTGCACGATCGCAAGCGGCGTGAGCCACAGCGTCTCGAGCGCGAGGCCGCTCGTCGCGTCGACCGTGCCGCCGACCTGCTTCTTCACGAGGCCGTAGACGCCGAAGGTCGCCGTCAGCATGAGCGCATACCAGGGCACGGCGCCGTACGCGACGATGATCACGATCACGGCCACGGCGGCGACGCCGATCGCCACCCACTGCAGGACGCGCAGCCGCTCGTGCAGCACGAGCACGGCGAGCAGCACGGTCGTGATCGGGTTGATGAAGTAGCCGAGGCTCGCCTCCAGCACCTGGTCGCTCTGCGCCGCGATGACGAAGACCTGCCAGTTTCCGTAGATGAGCACGCCCGCCAGACCCATCAGGAGGGCGAGACGCGGGCGACGCAGGATGGCGATCATCCGGCCCCAGCCGCGTGTCACGGTGAGCAGGATCGCGCAGAACACGAGCGACAGCACGACGCGCCACGCGACGACCTCCCACGACCCGGTCGGGGCGAGCGCGACGAAGTACAGCGGAAGGATGCCCCACAGGACGAACGCGCCGAGCGCGTAGAGGGTTCCTGCGCCCTCTCCCTGGGCGGGGCGGATGGGGGGAGCCTGGGTCACCGAGTCAGCCTACGCCCGCGCCGAGCGCCCGCAGCCCCGGTGACCTGCCATCCATCGCGGGTTTCCTGCCATGCATGCGGAAAGGCCCGGATCCGAGGATCCGGGCCTTTCGAGAAGTGCAGCGCGTCAGCGCACCACGACGGCGAGCACGTCGCGCGCCGAGAGCACGAGGAACTCGTCGGCGCCGAACTTCACCTCGGTGCCGCCGTACTTGCTGTAGAGCACGCGGTCGCCGACGGCCACGTCGAGCGGAACGCGGTTGCCGTTGTCGTCGATGCGACCCGGGCCCACCGCGACGACCTCGCCCTCCTGGGGCTTCTCCTTCGCGGTGTCGGGGATGACGAGACCACTCGCGGTGGTCTGCTCGGCCTCGACCTGCTTGATGACGATGCGGTCCTCGAGCGGCTTGATGGAAACCGACACGGTGTACCTCTTCTTTCGTGTGCTTCGTACGGGAAGACTCTTCGCACTCTCACCCGGAGAGTGCTAACAGCAGTGTAGGAGGCTCTCTGGCACTCATGCAACGCGAGTGCCAATAGTTCGACACGTACGCTTGTCGGATGGATTCGGCCGAGCTCGACGCGCTGCTCACCCGCGAGGGGCTCGAGCTGCTCGAGTCGCTGGGCGCCGTCGCGTCGACGGCCGATGTGGCGCGCACCGTTTCGCGCCTGCGTGCGGCGGGGCACTCCCCCGAGCTCGTGTCGGCCGCCGTCGGACAGGCGAGCCTCCGCGCGCGCGCCGTGCCGAAGTTCGGCGAGTTCGCCTCGCGCATGCTGTTCACGCGCGCGGGCCTCGAGCAGGCGACGCGGATGAGCGTCTCCGCCCACCACGCGCACCGGATGCGGACGGCCGGGATCGGCCGGGTCGCGGATCTCGGGTGCGGCATCGGCGGCGACTCTCTCGCCTTCGCGGCGGTCGGCCTCGGCGTGCTCGCGGTCGATGCGGACCCGGTGACCGCCACGCTCGCGGCTTACAACCTCGCCCCTTTCCGCTCGCCGGACGGCCCGGCCGTGGAGGTGCGCGCGGGGCAGGCGCAGGAGGTCGCTCTCGACGACGTCGACGCCGTCTGGCTCGACCCCGCCCGCCGCACGGCCGGACATCGCGAGACCGCGCGTGTGGCGGCATCCGATTACTCTCCGCCGCTCGACTGGGTGTTCGACCTGGCCGCCCGCATGCCCGCGGGCATCAAGCTCGGCCCCGGTCACGACCGCGAGGCTCTGCCCATCGGCGACGCCGGAAGCAGTCGGCAGGTCGAGACCCAGTGGATCAGCGTGGACGGCTCGACCCTGGAGCTCGTGGTCTGGACGGGATCGCTCGCGCGGCCGGACGTGGGGCGCTCCGCCCTCGTGCTGCGTGGCGACGCGGCCCACGAGCTCACGGCGCCCGCCGACACCGCCGACGAACCGGAGCGCGCGCTGGGGGCGTTCGTACACGAGCCGGAGGGTGCGGTCATCCGCGCCCGGTTGATCGGCGACGTGGCGCGCGCGCTCGACGCGGGCCCGATCGCCCGGGGAATCGCCTACCTGACCGGCGACGCCGCGACGACGAGCCCGTTCGTGTCGTCGTTCCGCGTGCGCGAGGTGCTCCCCGCCGACCCGAAGCCGCTGGCGAAGGCGCTGCGCGCCCGCGGCATCGGCACGCTCGAGATCAAGAAGCGCGGCGTCGACGTCGATCCGGCTGCGCTCCGCAGACGGCTCGCGCTCAAGGGGCCCGAGTCCGCGACCCTGCTGCTCACCCGCGCGAACGGCAAGCGCCTGGCGGTCCTCGCCGACCGCGTCCCGCGGGCGTGAAGCCGCCGGCGCGGTGCGCTGTCAGCGCGCCGCGACCTCCGCGGCCGCACGCAGCCCCATCGCGACCCAGAACAGGCTGCAGGCCACCGCGCCGGCACCGAGGCCCAGAGCCCACCATGCGAGGTCGCGTCGCGCCCGCCGGGAGATCAGCGCGACGAGTGCGAGGAGGATCGCCAGCGCCGCGAGCGGCAGCGCCCATGCGCTGAACCAGGAGGCACTCAGCGCGATCATCGCGACGCCGAGCGCCGCGGTCGCGAGCCGGCCCCGCGAGCGGCGCGCCCGTGGCGTGGGCACGGACACCGCTCCCGCGTCGCGGGCGATCACGCGCGCGGGCCGCGCCGCCCGCGCCGGGGCGTGGGCCTCCGCCGGGGGCAGCACCGCGGGATCGGTCATCTCGACCCGCCTCGCACGCTCAGCGCATCCTCCGACGCGGCGGCGACCTGGATCTGCGTCACGGGCAGGGTGGAGTCGGCTCCGAACTCGAGCGTCGACGGCGTGCGGCCCTCGGCGATCAGCTCCGCGGCGAGCGCGGCGATCATGGCGCCGTTGTCGGTGCACAGACTCAGCGGCGGGATCCGCACGGTGACACCGGCGGCCTCCGCGCGGGCGAGCGTCACGTCGCGCAGGCGCCGGTTCGCGATCACTCCGCCGCCGAGCAGCAGGCGCGGCACACCGTGCTGCGCGCAGGCGTCGAGCGCCTTGGTGACGAGCACGTCCACCACGGCCTCGCGGAACGACGCCGCGACATCCGCGACGGGCACGGGCTCGCCCGCCGGCTCGCGCTGCTCGATCCACCTCGCCACGGCGGTCTTCAGCCCCGAGAACGAGAAGTCGTAGCGGTGCTTGGCCATGTCGCTCGCGCGCGACAGTCCGCGCGGGAAGCGGATCGCATCCGGGTCGCCGTCGGCCGCCGCGCGGTCGATCTCGGGTCCGCCCGGATAGGGCAGTCCCAGGATGCGCGCGACCTTGTCGAAGGCCTCGCCTGCGGCGTCGTCCATGGTCTCGCCGAGCAGCTCGACATCGCCCGTCAGGTCGCGCACGAGCAGCAGCGACGTGTGCCCGCCCGAGACGAGCAGCGCGACGGTGGGGTACTCGAGGGGCGGCGCGTCGGCATCCAGGATGTCCGCCGCGATATGGCCGACGAGGTGGTTGACGGCGTACAGCGGCTTGCCGAGCGAGACCGCGAGCGCCTTCGCCGCCCCGATGCCGACCATCAGGGCGCCGGCGAGCCCCGGGCCGCTGGTGACGGCGACGGCGTCGACCTCCTGCAGCGTGATCCCGGCCTCGGCGACCGCGCGCTCGATCGCGGGCTGCAGCGCCTCGAGGTGGGCGCGTGCGGCGACCTCCGGCACGACACCGCCGTAGCGGGCGTGCTCGTCCATGCTGCTGGCGATGGTGTTGCTGAGCAGCACGTTGCGCTCGCCCGCGGCCGTGCGGCCGCGCACGATCCCGATGCCGGTCTCGTCGCAGCTGGTCTCGATCCCGAGGACGATCATGTGCAGGCTCCTGCGTCGGCGGGGTCTGGTGTGCGGGCGCCGGCCCACGCGTCGAGGTCGAGGCGCATCACGACGGCGTCGACATCGTCGGGCTGGTAGTAGCGCGGGCGCCGGCCCAGCTCGGAGAAGCCCTCGGACGCGTACAGCGCCTGAGCGACGGGGTTGTCCGCGCGCACGTCGAGGAACACCTCGCGCACGCGGCGGGAGGCCGCCTCCTCGAGCAGCGCGTGGAGCAGCGCGCGGCCGCGGCCGCGGCCGCGGGACGACGCGGCGACCGCGATCGTCTGCACGTCGGCATCGCGCGATCCTGGCAGCGCACGCAGGCCCGCATAGCCGACGATGCGGCCGGCGAGCTCGTCGACGACGTAGCGGTTGTGCGCGGCCGCGAGCTCCTCGCGCATCATGGGCTCCGACCATGCGTCGGTCGGGAACGAGGCGCGCTCGAGCGCCATGATCTCAGCGAGGTCGTCGAGGGTCGCGTGGCGGATCATGTGCTCACCCGCTTCGGGGCGTGCCCGACCGTGACATCCGGCGAGCGCAGGTACAGCGGCTCGGTCTCGGCGAGCTCCCCCGTCGGCCGCCATCCTGACGCCAGCATCAGGGCGGCGACACGTCCGACGTCGCCCGCGTGGATGCGCTCGGCCCGCACGATCTCGGCACCGGATGTCAGCGGGTCCCCCGCCAGGTCGGCCGTCTGGGGGCGCAGCTCGGGCCCGGCGAGGCGCCGCGGGAGGCCGTTCCCGTCCGCGCCGTCGTACACCGTCACGGCGTTCTCGCGGCGGCGCGCGTCGGTCACGACGGCGAAGGGTCCGGACGCGCCCGCGTCGAGGTGCGCGAGCGCTGCCGCATCGTGGCTGGGGACGGGGATGACCGCGAGCCCCCGGCCGAGTGCGAACGCCCGCGCGGCGGCGATGCCGATGCGCAGGCCGGTGAACGCGCCGGGACCCATACCCGCCGCGACGTGCGTGATGTGGTCGCCGGCCTCGCCGAGCACGCGCTCGAGCAGCGTGCCGATGATCTCGGCGTGCCCGAGCGTGTGCGCACTCTCCGCCACCGCGCGCACGTCGCCGTGCGGCTCGACGACGGCAACGGTCGACCCGATCGAGGTGTCGATGGCGAGGATCACCGGATCAGGGTATCCGCGCCTCCTGGGGGACAGCCCCGACGCCGCCCTTCCCGTCGAGTCGTCGCGCTCGCTCGGGGAGCAAGGCGCTCAGGGCGCGGTGACCTTGGCGATCGTCACCACGCGGGGGGCGTCGAGGTCGAGGTCCTCCGGCGAGGCAGCGGCGCCGTCCTCGCTCATCCCGGAGGGGCGCTCGATCTCGATGTCCCACCACGCGTCGCGCAGACCGTCGACCTTGCCGCGGCCCCATTCCACGATCGTGGCGGAGCCGTCCACGTCGACGTCGAGGTCGTCGAGCTCGAGCGCGGAGTCCAGGCGGTACGCGTCCGCGTGCACCAGCGGCGCTCCGCCGACCAGCGACGGGTGCGTGCGCGCGATCACGAACGTGGGGCTCTGCACCGGGCCGCGCACGCCGAGCCCCGACGCGATGCCTCGCGTGAGCGTGGTCTTCCCCGCCCCGAGCGGCCCCGTGAGCACGATCAGGTCGCCGGCCACCAGACCCGATCCGATCCGCTCGCCCAGCGCCTCCATGTCGGCCGCCGTCGCGACCTCGAACCGGCCGAGCAGCTCGTCCGCGATCACTCGGACACCCGGGTCACGCGTGCGCCGATGCCCGTCACGATCTGGTAGTTGATCGTGCCGGCCGCCTCCGCCCACTCGTCGACGGAGGGAGCACCGGATGCGGGATCGCCGAACAGGATGACCTCGTCGCCGACCGACACCGGATGGTCTCCGACGTCGACGACGAACTGGTCCATCGCGATCCGGCCCGCCGCGCGGAAGCGCCGCCCGCCGATCACGACGGGCCCCGTCCCGGATGCCTGACGAGGCACGCCGTCGCCGTAGCCGAGGGGCACGAGCGCGAGCGTCGTCTCGCCGTGTGCGCGATGCGCGTAGCCGTAAGACACGCCCTGCCCGTCTGGCACCCGGCGCACCGCCGCGACCCGGGCACGCAGGGTCATGGCGGGGCGCAGGCCCAGCTCGGCCGACGTCCTGCCCTCGAACGGCGACAGCCCGTACAGGCCGATGCCGATGCGGACGGCGTCCAACCGGGTCTGAGGCAGGGCGATCGCGGCGGCGGTCGCCGCGAGGTGACGCAGCGAGGGGCGCAGACCCGCGGCCTCGGCCGCGGCGACGCCGACCTCGAAGCGGCGCAGCTGCACGAGGTCTTCCTCTTCGGACGTGTTCGACAGATGGCTGAAGACGCCGTCCACGCGCACGAGCCCGTCGCGCTCGAGACGTGCGGCCTCGGCGAACACGGTCGTCCAGTCCTGGGGCGACAGGCCGTTGCGGCTGAGCCCCGTCTCCAGTTTGAGATGCACGACGGCACCGCCGGCCGTGGCGGCCGCGTTCAGCTGATCCAGGCTCGAGACGCCGAGCTGGATGTCGCGCGCGACGGCCTCGGCGAACGTCTCGTCGGGCGCGTGCAGCCACGCCATCACCGGTGCGTCGATGCCCGCGTCGCGCAGGGCGAGCGCCTCGCGGATGTCGGCGACCCCGAGGCGGGTCGCTCCCCCGGCGAGCGCCGCGCGCGCAACGGCGACAGCGCCGTGACCGTAGCCGTCGGCCTTGATGACGGCGATGAACTCGCGCGTGCCGGTCAGCTCCCGCAGCGTGCGGACGTTGTGCTCGATCGCGGCGAGGTCGATGCGGGCCTCGCGCATGCCCGTCACCGCGGTTCCTCCGGGTCCTCGGGCTCCGGCACCTCGAGCTGCTCGATGTCGGGCAGTGCGGCGCGGGAGGAGTCGAGGTCCTCGGGTCCGCCGGCGGATTCCGCCGTGACGTACGCGATGGCCAGGCCCGCATCGTGCGACAGCGACAGATGCAGCGCCGTGATGCCGCGCGCGGCGACGACCTCGGCCGTCGATCCGGACAGCGTGAACCGCGGCGGCACGCTCTCGCCCACGCGGGCGATCTCGATCTCGTCCCAGTGCAGGCCGTCCGAGCCGCCCAGCGCCTTGATGAGCGCCTCCTTCGCGGCGTAGCGCGCCGCGAGCGAGCGCAGCGGAAGCTCGCGCTCGTGAGGGGTGAACAGCCGCTCGAGCAGCCGGGGCGTGCGCTCGATGCTGCGCTCGAAGCGCGGGATGTCGACCAGGTCGACCCCGATGCCGACGATCACGAGCCGGCCTACTCGACCGTGACCGACTTGGCGAGGTTGCGCGGCTGATCGACGTCGAGGCCCTTGGCGTTGGCAAGGCCCATCGCGAAGATGTGCAGCGGAACGACGGCGAGGATCGGCTCGAACAGCGGGCCCGCGAGCGGGATGCGCAGCACCTCGTCGGCGTAGGGCAGGACGGCCGCATCGCCGGCCTCGGCGATCGCGATCACGCGGGCACCGCGCGCGCGGATCTCCTGGATGTTCGAGACGACCTTCGCGTGCAGCGTGGGCGCGCCGCTGGGGGACGGCACCACGACGAAGACCGGAAGGCCGGGCTCGACCAGCGCGATCGGCCCGTGCTTGAGCTCGCCCGCGGCGAAGCCCTCGGCGTGGATGTACGAGATCTCCTTGAGCTTGAGCGCGCCCTCGAGCGCGATCGGGTAGCCCACGTGACGACCGAGGAACAGCACCGAACGCGTGTCGGCCATCCAGTGCGCGAGCTGCTCGATCCGCTCCTGCTCGTTCTCGAGGATCCACCGGATCTTGTCGGGCAGGTCCGCGAACTCCTGGATCGCGTCGGACTGGACCTCGGCGGGCACCGTGCCGCGGATGCGGCCGACGTGCAGCGCGAACAGGTACAGGCCGGTGATCTGCGCGACGAACGCCTTGGTCGACGCGACGGCGACCTCCGGGCCGGCGTGCAGGTACACGACCGCGTCCGACTCGCGGGGGATGGTCGCGCCCTGCGTGTTGCAGATCGACAGCGTCTTGGCGCCGAGGCGGTTCGCCTCCTTGACGGCCATGAGCGTGTCCATGGTCTCGCCCGACTGGCTGATCGAGATCACGAGCACGTCGGGGCCGACAAGCGGATCCCGGTAGCGGAACTCGTGCGCGAGCTCGACGTCGACCGGGATGCGCGCCCACTGCTCGATCGCGTACTTGCCGACGAGCGCCGAGTAAGCGGCCGTGCCGGCACCGACGATGACGATGCGCGAGATGCCCGCGAACAGCTCGTCCATGCCGTCGAGCTCGGGGATCACGACCTGACCGTCGTGCACGCGCCCGAGGATCGTGTTGGCGACCGCCTCGGGCTCCTCCGAGATCTCCTTCGCCATGAAGCTCGGCCAGCCGCCCTTCTCCGCGGCCGTCGCGTCCCACTTCACCTCGAAGGGCTCGGCGTCGACGGTGTTGCCCGCGAAGTCGGTCACCTCGACGCCCTCCGGCGTGATGGCGGCGATCTGGTCCTGACCGATCGCGAGCGCGTTGCGGGTGTGCTCGACGAACGCGGCGACATCCGAGCCGAGGAAGTTCTCGCCCTCTCCGAGGCCGATCACCAGCGGCGAGTTGCGGCGGGCGCCGAGCACGAGGCCCGGGTGGTCCTGATGCATCACGAGCAGCGTGAACGCGCCCTCGAGGCGGTTCACGACGGCGCGGAACGCCGCGGCGAGGTCGCCGTCGTGCCTGCTGTACTCGCGGCCCAGCAGCACGGCCGAGACCTCGGTATCGGTCTCGCTGCGGAAGCTGTAGCCCTCCGCGATGAGCTCGGCCTTCAGCTCGGAGAAGTTCTCGATGATGCCGTTGTGGATGACGGCGAGCTTGTCGTCGTCGGCGAGGTGCGGGTGCGCGTTGACGTCGGTGGGGCCGCCGTGCGTCGCCCAGCGGGTGTGGCCGATGCCCGTCGTGCCCGCTGCGATCGGGCTCGCCGCGAGCTCGTCGCGCAGCATCGCGAGCTTGCCGGCCTTCTTCGCCGCATGCAGCGAACCGTCGCGGTCGATGACCGCGATGCCGGCGGAGTCATAGCCGCGATACTCCAGCCGCGCGAGCCCTGCGATCAGGATGTCCTGGCTGTCCCGAGGGCCGACGTAACCAACGATTCCGCACATAGCGTCGATCCTAGAGTCGCCAGCCGTGAGAACGCGGCGCACGCCACGTGGCGTGCGCCGCGACGCGGCGGGGCGGCGAGGGCATGCGCGCGTCAACCCCCTTTGCGCGGGCCCGAGACGGGGGTTGGATCGAGGGCATGACGGATGCGAACGAGAACCCGGAGATCCTTGGTGCGACGGAGCCCGGCGCGGACCCCGCGGCGAAGGACCCGTCGACGTGGGTCACGGGCGACGAGCCCATGACGGCGCCTCAGCGCAGCTACATCGACACGCTGGCGCGCGAGGCGGGCGAGGAGATCCCCGCAGATCTCACGAAGGCGGAGGCCTCGGAGCACATCGAGCGCCTGCAGGACAAGACGGGACGCTCCACGGACTGACCGTCCCGGCGGCTCGCGGGGTCGCTACAGCTTGCGCAGCAGGACCGAGTCGACGGAGTGATCCGCGCCCTTGCCGAGGATGAGCGACGCGCGGTGCTTGGTCGGCAGCACGTTCTCGACGAGGTTCGGCAGGTTGATGTCGTTCCAGTATCCGCGGGCGGTCTCGATCGCCTCCGCGTCGGTGAGGTGCGCGAAGACGTTGAAGTGCGAGGCCGGGTTGGAGAACGCCGCGGCGCGCAGGGCCTTGAACCGGTCGATGAACCACTGCTCGATGTGCCCGGCGTCGGCATCGACGTAGATCGTGAAGTCGAACAGATCGCTCACCGCGACGTCGTTCGGCGCGGGCGGCGGCTGCAGCACGTTGAGCCCTTCGACGATCACCACGTCGGGACGCCGCACAACCACGTGCGCGTCGGGCATGATGTCGTACTTCATGTGCGAGTAGAAGGGCGCGCGCACCTCCTCGGCGCCGCTCTTCACCTTGGTGACGAACTCGACGAGCGCCCGCCGGTCGTACGACTCTGGGAAGCCCTTGCGCCCCATCAGGCCGCGCCGCTCGAGCTCGGCGTTGGGGTAGAGGAAGCCGTCCGTCGTCACCAGCTCGACGCGCGGCGTGTCCGACCAGCGGCTCATCAGCTCGCGCAGCAGGCGCGCGATCGTCGACTTGCCGACCGCGACGGACCCGGCGACGCCGACGACGAAGGGCGTCGTCGAGTCCTCGCGCCCCAGGAACCCGCTGACCTCGCTGCCGAGGCGCCGCGTGGTCTTGGCGTAGATCGACAGCAGCCGGCTGAGCGGGAGGTAGACCTCGCGCACCTCTCTCAGGTCGAGACGGTCGCCGATGCCGCGCAGCTGCACGACCTCGGCCTCGGTGAGCGGCTGATCCATGCCCGCCGCGAGGCGCGACCAGTCGTCACGCGCGATCTCGCCGTACAGCGAGAGCGGGGCCGGGACGAAGGATGCAGCGCTCATCCGCATCATCGTATCGGCCGCCGAATCCGGCCCTTGTCCGTCGATGCTCGCTGAGCGGGCGAACCAGCGGCCGAACGCGCCGTCCGAGACGGGTCTGCCGCCCGGATACCCTGAACCGCATGCGCCTCGGAGTCCTCGACATCGGCTCGAACACCGTGCACCTGCTGGTGGCCGACGCTCATCCGGGCGGCCGGCCTCTCGCCTCGTCGAGCCACCGCAACGTGCTGCGGCTGATGCGCTACCTCACGCCCGCCGGCGCCATCACCGAGGAGGGCATCGCGGCCCTCGTCGACGCCGTCGCGCTCGCCCGCGATCTCGCCGCGAGCGAGAACGTCGCCGAACTGCTGCCGACCGCCACGTCGGCCGTGCGCGAGGCCGCGAACGGCGCCGAGGTCATCGCACGGCTGGAGGAGGCGCTCGGACAGCCGCTGCAGGTGCTGGGCGGCGAGACCGAGGCGCGCTTCACGTTCCTCGCGGTGCGGCGCTGGTTCGGATGGTCGGCCGGCCGCATCCTGCTGTTCGACATCGGCGGCGGCTCGCTCGAGATCGCCGCGGGCGACGAGGATCTGCCAGACTTCGCCGAGTCGGTGGCGCTCGGAGCGGGCCGGATGACGCTCGCCTACCTGATGGACGACCCGCCGGGCGAGAAGGCGGTCGCCAGGCTGCGCGCGCACGCGGCGGAGACGCTGGCTCCGGTCGCGAAGGGCCTGAAGGGCATGGCGAAGCCGGATCACGTCGTCGGCTCATCCAAGACCATCCGGTCACTCGCGAAGCTGGCGGGATATCCGCGCCCCGGCTGGTCGGGCATCCAACGGATGGTGCTGCCGCGACAGGCGCTCGGTCAGTGGATCCCGCGCCTGGCGCGGATCCCGGCCGCCGTCCGCAAGGAGCTGCCCGGCATCACTCCCGAGCGCACCGTGCAGATCACCGCGGGAGCCGTCGTCCTGCACGAGGCCATGAAAGCCTTCGGCGTGAACGAGCTCGAGCTCTCGCCGTGGGCTCTGCGCGAAGGCGTCATGCTGCGCTACATCGAAGAGCTCGGCTGGGCCTGACGCCCCGTATCCCTGCTGGCTGCGCGACGACCGCGGCGAGCTTCGCTCGTCCGACCCACAGCGGGGAGACCGCCGGCGCTACAGCCCGAGGCGCTCCCGCACCACGTCCGCGAGCCGTTCCGCGTAGCGATGAGCCGAGGCGTCGTCGGCGGCCTCGACCATGACGCGGACGAGCTGCTCGGTGCCGGAAGCGCGCAGCAGCACGCGCCCCGTGTCGCCCAGCTCGGCCTCGACGTCGCGCACCGCGCTCTGCACGACCTCGTCGGACACGCGCGTGCGGTCCACGTCCTTCACGTTGATCATGACCTGCGGGTAGACCGTCATGATCGACGCGAGCTCCGCGAGGGTCTTGCCGGTGCGGGCCATCTCGGCGACCAGGTGCAGTCCCGTGAGCAGGCCGTCGCCGGTCGTGGCGAACTCGCTCATGATGACGTGGCCGGACTGCTCGCCGCCGAGCGAGTAGCCGCCCTGGTTCATCGCCTCCAGCACGTAGCGGTCGCCGACCGCGGTCTGCAGCACGGTGATCCCGCGCTCGCGCATGGCGACGTGAAGCCCGAGGTTGCTCATGACCGTCGCGACGAGCGTGTCGTCCTTCAGCACGCCGCGCTCGTGCATCGACGCAGCCAGGATCGCCATGATCTGGTCGCCGTCGACGACGCGACCCTGCGCATCCACCGCGAGGCAGCGATCCGCGTCCCCGTCGTGCGCGATGCCGACGTCGGCCCCCGCGGCGACGACGGCCTCGGCCAGCTTGTCGAGGTGCGTCGAACCCACGCCGTCGTTGATGTTGATGCCGTCCGGGTCGGCGCCGATGACGGTGACCTCGGCGCCCGCGTCGCGGAACGTCTCGGGCGAGACGCCCGCAGCGGCGCCGTGCGCGCAGTCGAGCACGACGTGGAGGCCCTCGAGCCGGTTCGGCAGCGACTGCAGCAGGTGCAGGACGTAGCGGTCCTCGGCGTCGGCGAAGACGCGGATGCGCCCCACGGCGCCGCCCGTGGGAAGGAGCTTGGGTCCGTCGATGGCCGCCTCGATGCGTCGCTCGACCTCATCGGGGAGCTTGACGCCGCCGGCGGCGAAGATCTTGATGCCGTTGTCGGGAGCAGGATTGTGCGAGGCCGACACCATGACGCCGAAGTCGGCGTCGCGGTCGGCGACGAGGAACGCCAGGCCCGGGGTCGGGACCACACCGGCGTCGTAGACGTCGATGCCCGATGCGGCCAGCCCCGCCGACACCGCAGCGGACAGGAACTGACCGGAGATGCGCGGGTCGCGGCCGATCACGACCTCCGCGCGGCGACCGGCGGCCCGGCGGGCCTCGGCCGAACGGCCCTGGCCCAGGACGACCGCGGTCGCCTGGGCCAGGGACAGTGCCAGGTCGGCGGTGAGGACGCCATTGGCGAGTCCTCGCACACCGTCTGTGCCGAAGAGCGGCATAGAAGCCTCGTGCGCCTTAGCGCTTCGAGAACTGCGAGGCCTTGCGGGCCTTCTTCAGACCGGCCTTCTTGCGCTCGATGACGCGCGCGTCGCGCGTGAGGAAGCCGGCCTTCTTGAGGGTCGGGCGGTTGTTCTCACGGTCGATCTCGTTCAGCGCACGGGCGATGGCGAGGCGCAGCGCGCCGGCCTGGCCCGAGGGGCCGCCGCCCGAGATGCGGGCGATCACGTCGTAGGCGCCGCCGAGGCTGAGCACCGTGAACGGGTCGTTGATCAGCTGCTGGTGCAGCTTGTTCGGGAAGTAGTCCTCGAGCGTGCGGCCGTTGACCGTGATGGTGCCCGAGCCGGGGACGACGCGCACGCGGGCGATGGCCTGCTTGCGACGACCGACGGCGGCGCCGGAGACGTTGAGGACGGGACGGGGAGCGTCGACGGCCTCGGTGGCCGGCGTCTCCGTGGAGTAGTTCTGGGTGTCGATGTCAGTCACGTTGAATCCTTGGATGCCGGCGCTTACTGGGCGACCTGGTCGAGGGTGAAGGTCTTGGGCTGCTGCGCGGCGTGCGGGTGCTCGGCGCCCGTGTACACCTTCAGCTTCGCCAGCTGCTGGCGACCCAGCGAGTTCTTGGGGAGCATGCCGCGGATGGCCTTCTCGACGGCGCGGACGGGGTTCTTCTCGAGCAGCTCGGAGTACGAGACGGCCTTGAGGCCGCCCGGGTAGCCCGAGTGACGGTAGGCCTTCTTCTGCTCGAGCTTCTGGCCCGTGAGCGCCACCTTGTCGGCGTTCACGATGATGACGAAGTCGCCCATGTCCATGTGGGGGGCGAAGGTCGCCTTGTGCTTGCCGCGCAGGAGCGCGGCGGCGTGCGAGGCGAGGCGGCCGAGGACGACGTCGGTGGCGTCGATCACGAGCCACTCGCGCTGAGCCTCACCGGCCTTCGGGGTGTAAGTGCGCGTCACAGTAGTGCTGCTTT
>NZ_JAPSJA010000063.1 GCF_031178525.1 Microbacterium sp. | reverse complement strand
AACGGGCTCACCGGTGACTGGCTGGTGTCGCGCCAGCGGTTCTTCGGCGTCCCGATCCCCGTCTGGTACACGCTCGACGAGAACGGCGAGCAGGGAGAGGTGCTGTACGCGACACCCGAGCAGCTCCCCGTGGACCCGTCGACGGACGCTCCCGCCGGGTACTCGGAGGATCGGCGCGGCGTGCCGGGCGGGTTCGTCGGCGAGACCGACGTGCTCGACACCTGGGCGACCTCGTCGCTGACGCCGCAGATCGTGGGCGGCTGGCAGCGCGACGAGGAGCTGTGGAACCTCGTCGCGCCGTTCGACGTCCGCCCCCAGGGCCAGGACATCATCCGCACGTGGCTGTTCTCGACGCTGCTGCGCAGTGCGCTCGAGGACGACCGGACCCCCTGGGCGAACGCGTCGATCTCCGGCTTCATCGTGGATCCCGACCGCAAGAAGATGTCGAAGTCGAAGGGCAACGTCGTCACGCCCGCGGACGTCCTCGCGCAGCACGGATCGGATGCGGTGCGCTACTGGGCCGCGTCCAGCCGGCTCGGCACCGACGCCGCGTTCGATCCGCAGAACCCGACGCAGATCAAGATCGGGCGCCGTCTCGCGATCAAGCTCCTGAACGCCGCGAAGTTCGTGCTCGGCTTCCCCGTCCCCGAGGGGGCTGCGATCACCGAGCCGCTCGACCTGTCGATGCTCGCGACGCTCGACCGCGTGGTGACGGACGCCTCCGCGGCGCTCGACGCGTTCGACCACGCCCGCGCGCTCGAGCTGACGGAGTCCTTCTTCTGGACGTTCTGCGACGACTACCTCGAGCTCGTCAAGGAGCGCGCATACGACGAGGCGAACCCGGGCCAGGCCTCCGCCGCGCTCGCGCTGCGCACGGCGCTCGAGACGCTCATCCGGCTGTTCGCTCCCGTGCTCGCGTTCGCCGCCGAGGAGACCTGGTCGTGGTTCCGGGAGGGATCGGTGCACACCGCCCCATGGCCGGCAGCGTCCGGCATCGCGGGCGATGCGGCGGTGCTCGCCGCCGCGAGCGAGGCACTGATCGGCATCCGCCGCGCGAAGACCGAGGCGAAGGCGTCGCAGAAGACCCCGGTGGCCCACGCCTCGATCACCGCACCCGCGGCGACCGCCGCGGCGCTCCGTCTGGTGGACGGGGACCTGAAGGCGGTGGGCAGGATCCACGACCTGGAGATCAGCGACGGCGAGGAGTTCGCGGTCACGCGGATCGACCTCGCGGAGACGGAGGCATGATGCAGCTCGGAACCCGTTGGACCGCAGGATCGCAGCCGCCGGCGTCGGTACCGGCGGAACTGCACGAGACCATCGCGCAGGTCGAGGCGCACCTTCCGGAAGGCCCCAAGCCCGGGTGGACGCTGACCTGGCTCGAGGGTCGGCCGATCGCGGAGCTGGACACGGGCGTCACGGTGACGCTCGACGCCGACGGGCTGGCGGTCGTCGGCCACATCGACGGCATGGACGACGAGGAGCGCTGAGTCGCCCGCGGCGAAGGGCTGGAGGGTCTTCCCTCCGGCCCTTCGTCGTCACCGTCGCGGCACGTCGAGGGCCATGGCGCGCATGGCAGCCAGCCGACTGGCTGCGAGCAGTCGCTCCCGCTCGAGATCCGCGAGCAGGCGCGCGTCGCGTCGCATCGCTCGACGATGGACATACGCCGCGACGGCATCGGCCGCGCGCAGCGCGAGCCGCTCGCTCGTCGTGATGCGCAGCGACGGGATCGCCGTGGTCGGCGGGTGAAGCGTGACCGCGGTCATGAGGCACCTCCGAGGGGTTTGAGCGGGAAGAGGTCGATGTTGACGTTGACCGCGCGCAAAGCATCGCCCTCCTGATCGCTGTGCGCCTCCACGTAGTCGCTGAGCACGGTCCGCAGGCGTTCGCCGAGTTCCGCCATCTGCGCGGCCGTCAGGCGGGCGGAGGATGTCATGGAGAGACTGGCGTTGCGCCATTCCCTGGGTTCATCGTCGGCAAGCCGAGTGAAGTACTCGAAAGCGGTCTGGGATCGCGCGCGGTGGTACTCCCCCACGGCCACCTGCAGAACGGCCCTGCCGGCCGGCGAATCACGCACCGACTCGTCGCCGAACGAGATGCCTCCGCGTGGCCGCTCCCACCACCGCTCTCGGCCGCCGCGGCCCTCGACCTCGCGCACGAGCTCGTGGCGCGCGAGCATCCTCAGGTGATAGCTCGTCGATCCCGACGACTCCCCCGTGAGCGTTGCGAGCCTGCTCGCCGTCTGCGGACCGTGCGCAGCGAGAAGATCCAGGATCTTGATGCGAAGAGGATGCGCGACAGCGCGAAGCGCGGCGGTGTCGAGGACCCGGGGGCCCCGCTCGTCGGAAGGCTGTTCGTCGCTCATGGCGACGACGATACGCTTGCAAAGGTTCGTTTGCAAGGATTCCTTTGCAAACGTTTCCTTGCCTGCGATTAGGGTGGATGGCATGACCGACGTCCCCGCGTTCAACCCACTGCTCGCCCCGTCGCCCCTTCCCTACGGCGTGCCCGACTACGCGGCGATCGAACCCGAGCACTACCTGCCGGCGTTCGCGGAGGCGTTCGCGGCGCACCGCGAGGAGATCGAGGCCATCGCATCGCAGCCGGAGCCCCCGACGTTCGACAACACGATGCTCGCGCTCGAACGATCCGGAGCCCAGCTCGAGCGCGTGGTCCTCGCGTTCTTCACGGTCAGCTCCGCCGACGCGACGCCCGCGATCCAGGCGATCGACGAGCAGCTCGCTCCGCTGATGTCCGCGCACACCGACGCGATCCAGCTCGACGGACGCCTGTACGCGCGGGTGAGCACGCTGCACGAGCGCCTCGACGATCTGGCGCTCGACGCGGAGAGCCGCCGCCTCGTCGAGCGGCACTTCCGCGAGATGACGCACGCGGGCGCCGCACTCGACGACTCCGCAAAGGTCCGGCTGACGGAGCTCAACCGGCGTCTGTCGGAGCTGACGACCCTGTTCGAGAAGAACCTGCTCGCCGACACCAATGCGCTCGCCGTCGTGTTCGACGATGCTGCCGAGCTCGACGGCCTGACCGAGGGCGAGCTCTCCGCCGCGGCCGAAGCCGCGAAGGAGCGCGGGCTCGACGGTCGCTGGCTCATCACGCTGACGCTGTTCTCCGGTCATCCGTACCTCTCACAGCTGCGCAGCCGCGCCTCGCGCGAGCGCATCATGACGGCCTCTCGCGGGCGGGCCTCCCGCGGCGACGAGCACGACAACGGCGACGTGCTGCGCGAGATCGCGCGTCTGCGCGCGGAACGGGCCGAGCTGCTCGGCTACCCGTCGCACGCGGCGTACGTCACGGCCGACCAGACGGCTGCCACGCCGGAGGCGGTTCACGCCCTGCTGCGCGAGCTCGCCGCGCCGGCCGCTCGGAACGCGCGGGCCGAGAAGGCCGCACTGCAGAGGCTGATCGACGAGACCGAGCCCGAGCCGTACGCGCTCGCGGCGCACGACTGGGCGTACTGGACCGAGAAGGTGCGCACCGCCGAGTACGAGATCGACACGGCTGCCCTGCGTCCGTGGTTCGAGGCCGAGCGGGTGTTGCGCGACGGCGTCTTCCGCGCCGCCACGCTGCTCTACGGCATCACGTTCCGCGAGCGCGCCGACATCCCCTCGTATCACCCCGACGCCCGCACGTTCGAGGTTCTCGACGAGGACGGATCCGCGCTCGGCCTGTACGTGCTCGACCTCTACACGCGCAACACCAAGCGCGGCGGCGCCTGGATGAACTCGATCGTGAAGCAGTCCGCGCTGCGAGGCACGCGTCCGGTCGTCGTGAACAACCTCAACGTCCCCAAGCCGGCGCACGGCGATCCGACGCTGCTGACGCTGGATCAGGTCACGACGCTGTTCCATGAGTTCGGTCACGCGCTGCACGGCCTGTTCGCCACCGTGACGTATCCGCATTTCGCCGCCACCGCGGTGCACCGCGACTTCGTGGAGTTCCCCAGTCAGGTCAACGAGATGTGGATCCTGTGGCCGGAGGTGCTCGCCGAGTATGCCGTCCACCACGAGACCGGCGAGCCGCTTCCCGCCGACGTGGTCGAGCGCCTGCGCGCCACCGAGACGTTCAATCAGGGCTTCGCGACGAGCGAGTATCTGGCCGCGGCCTGGCTCGACCAGGCCTGGCACTCGCTGTCGCGCGACGAGGCGGAGGCCGTCGCGGATGTCGCCGCGTTCGAGGCGGCCGCTCTGGCGGACATCGGCCTGGATGATCCGGCACTGCCCCCGCGTTATTCATCGACCTACTTCGCGCACGTCTTCTCCGGCGGCTACAGCGCCGGGTACTACTCGTACATCTGGGCCGAGGTGCTCGACGCCGACACCGTGGAGTGGTTCCGTGCGAACGGCGGCCTCACCCGCGCCAATGGAGACCGCTTCCGCGAGAGCCTGCTGGGTGTCGGCGGCTCGAGGGATCCTCTCGAGGCGTACCGCGACTTCCGTGGTCGCGACGCCGAGATCACGCCGCTGCTGAAGCGACGCGGTTTGGACGCCTGAGGCCTGTCGAGGACGCCCCGCCCAGGTCTACGCTTCGCGCAGAGACAGGAGGCGGGAGGCCGACATGTACCTGAAGACGGTGTCCGACGGCGAGGCGACGGGAGAGATCGCGGAGGCGTACGCGCGAGAACGCGCCGACATGGGCATGGTCATGAACGCGACGCGTGCCCTGTCCGCGCGCCCCGACATGCTCGTACCCGTGGACCGACTGCTCAACCAGCTGCGCGACGGCTTCTCGCTGGGGCTCGCGGCGTTCCGGATGATCACGCTCGTCGTCGCGAAGCATGTGCCCTCGAGCTACTGCAGTCACGTCTACTTCCGCGGTGTCACGCGATTCGTGGGGCGCGAGCAGGCCCTTGCCATCCAGACGGATCACCGCAGTGCAGGGCTCAGCGAACGGGACGTGGCGATGCTCGACTACGCGGAGCAGATCGCGATCGACGCGTCGCGCATCCGGGCGGCGGACATCGATCGCCTCCGTGCGGTGGGATTCACCGACCTGAACATCGCCGACATCGCGTACGCGGCGTCCTTCCGCTGCTTCCTCAGCCGCTACTTCGATGCGGTCGGCGCGACCGCCGAACTCCCGTTCCTGGACGAGGACCCCGCCGTGCGCGAGCGGCTCGCCGTCGGCAAGCCCTGACCATCAGGCGAGCGACGCCGCGAAGGTGCGCACGCGCTCGGCCATCGCCTCCGGCACCTCGGCGATCGTGAAATGACCGCCACGATCGAGGCGCTCGAACGTGCGCAGGTCGCGATAGAAGGAGCGCGCGAGGGTTTCGGGGTAGTCGTGCTCGTGCCGCTGGATGTACACGGCGGCGGGCACCGACACCGGGGGCGTCGGCCCGGGCGTATCGGCGCCCTCGTAGTACGGGCGGAACGATGTGCCGATGCTCTGCGTGACCCAGTAGATCATCGCCTCCGTCAGGATGCGCTCGCGCGAGATCACCGCCTCGAGGGCAGATGGATCGTCGCCGGACGTGTCGGACCACTCGGCCAGCTTCTCGGCGATCCACGCCAGCAGCCCCGCGGGCGAGTCGTTGAGCGCGGCGGCAAGTGTGTCGGGCCGCGCCCACTGCACGTGCCCGTACGACCCGTTCGGTCCGTGCTCGGCGTCGAGGCGCGCGAAGAACGCGCGCACATCCGGGTCATCCGAGACCTCGCGTTCCTGCGGGGTGCCGAAGTGGGCATGTGTCGCGACGATCCCCGTCACCACGTCCGGGTGGGTCGCCGCGATCAGGTCGCTCACGTTGGCCGAGACGTCCTCGCCGTACGTCAGGTACGCGCGGTAGCCGAGCACGTCCGTCATGAGCCGGTGCATCGTGTCGGCGAAGCGCGTCTCATCCGCCGGCCCGTCGGCGTACGCCGCCGAGAACGCGAATCCAGGCAGGCTCGCCACCACGACATGGAGGTCCGGGAGCCGTGCCGCGAAATCGAGCTGCAGCGCGAACGTGTGCGGCCATCCGTGCATGACGAGCAGGGCCGGCGCGTCGGCCCGCTGCGCCCGCAGGTGCGCGAAGTGGATCGTCGTGCCCTCCACGTCCGCGAGGAACTGCGGGAAGGAGGCGAGCCACCGCTCACGAGCCCGCCAATCCCAATCGATCCAGGTGTCGACGAGATCCCGCAGCCACGCCGTCGTCATGCCGGACGGCATGCGACGCGGCGAGTCGGGCAGCAGCCGGGCGCGGATCAGCCGCTGGCGCAGATCGGCGAGCTGCTCGTCGGGAACGTGCAGGCGGAACGGCCGGATGACGCTCATGTCGCGGACGCTACCGCCGACCACCGACACGGGCGGTCGCACGTGGCGAGGACGTCTAGGCCGACTTCTTCTTCCGGGCGAAGACCAGGGTGGGCTCGGCGCCCTCGGCCACGGCGGCGCGCGTCACCACGACCTTCGCGACGTCCTCCGTCGAGGGGATGTCGAACATGATGGGGCCGAGCACATCCTCCAGGATCGCGCGCAGACCGCGCGCGCCCGTCTTGCGCTCCACCGCCAGGTCGGCGATCTCTCGGAGCGCCTCCTCCTCGAACTCCAGCTGCACACCGTCCAGCTCGAACATCCGCTGGTACTGCTTCACCAGCGCGTTGCGCGGCACGGTGAGGATCTCCATCAGCGCGTCCTGATCCAGCGGCTGGACGGAGGCGACGATGGGAAGGCGGCCGATGAACTCGGGGATCAGGCCGAACTTGTGCAGATCCTCCGGCAGCACCTCGCTGAACAGCGCGCTGTCGTCGTTCTTGTCGTGCAGCGGTGCGCCGAAGCCGACGCCATGCTTTCCCACGCGGGCGGAGATGATGTCCTCCAGGCCTGCGAAGGCACCGGCCACGATGAACAGCACGTTCGTCGTGTCGATCTGGATGAACTCCTGGTGCGGGTGCTTGCGGCCGCCCTGCGGCGGCACGGACGCGACCGTGCCCTCGAGGATCTTGAGCAGCGCCTGCTGGACTCCCTCGCCCGACACATCGCGCGTGATCGACGGGTTCTCGGCCTTGCGGGCGATCTTGTCGACCTCGTCGATGTAGATGATGCCGGTCTCGGCGCGCTTGACGTCGAAGTCGGCGGCCTGCAGCAGCTTGAGCAGGATGTTCTCGACGTCCTCGCCGACGTAACCGGCCTCGGTCAGCGCGGTGGCATCCGCGACCGCGAAGGGCACGTTGAGGCGCTTCGCGAGCGTCTGCGCGAGATAGGTCTTGCCGCAACCCGTCGGCCCGAGCATCAGGATGTTGCTCTTGGCGACCTCGACGTCCTCGGCCTTCTGGTCGGCCGGCTTGAGCTCGCCGTGCGAGCGCACGCGCTTGTAGTGGTTGTAGACCGCGACGGCCAGAGCGCGCTTGGCGGCCTCCTGACCCACGACATACTCCTCGAGGAACGAGAAGATCTCGCGCGGCTTCGGCAGATCGAACTCGGCGACCTCGCCGGAGCCGGCCGATTCGGCCATGCGCTCCTCGATGATCTCGTTGCACAGCTCGACGCATTCGTCGCAGATGTACACGCCGGGACCGGCGATCAGCTGCTGCACCTGCTTCTGGCTCTTGCCACAGAAGGAGCACTTGAAGAGATCGGCGCTCTCACCGATGCGTGCCATGCGTGTCCTCCTCGGACCTTTCCGTTCGAGTCCTCATGAGCCTAACCGCTGCCGACGACACCGGGACGGCACCGGGCCTCGTTTCGCGTGTCGGTCCGGTCTCGTTCGGGCTCAGGACGGCCCCCGCCGCCGCGCCGCGATCTCCGTCAACAGGATCGCCTCGGTGTCCGGCCCCGCCTTGATGCCGCCCGGCAGCCGGAACGCGAACAGGGCGCCGACGAGCATCCAGAGCCCGAAGATCAGATAGGACTGCCATGCGAGCGTGATGCTGATCGGCGTGAGACCCGGGATGTAGAGCAGGAACAGGATGACGCACAGCACGAGGGCGGCGACGCCGACCGCCATGCCGGTCGCGCTGCCCCGCCCGACGCGGAACGGGCGCGCCATGCCGGGGTCCTTGATCCGCAGCAGACAGAACGACAGCGCGACGAGCGCGTAGGCCAGCACGATCATGGGGGAGCCGCCGTCGACCGCCCAGCCGAGCATGGCGGTGCCGCAGAACGGCGCCGCGACCGACAGCGCGCCGATGAACAGGATCGCGTTCGACGGCGTCCTGTAGCGCGGGTGGATCCGTCCGAACCACGCGGGGATCATGCCCGACACCGACATGGCCCACAGCAGGCGTGACGCGCCGAGCAGGAACCCGATCCACGACGTGAGGATGCCGGCGAGTCCGCCGGCGATCACGACACGGCCCCAGAAGTCGGCGCCGAGCATGGCGGCGAGGGCGTCGGCGGTGACGAGATCGAACTCGACGAGATCGCCCGCCGGCAGCGCGAGCGACGTGACGTAGATGACCACGAGGTAGAACACGACGGCCATCACGACCGACGTGATCAGCAGACGGCCGATCCTCTTCGGCGGCACCGCGATCTCCTCCGCCGCCTGCGGGATCACGTCGAACCCGACGAACAGGAAGGGCACGGCACCGAGCACGACGGCGAAGCCGGCGAACCCGCCCGCGAAATGCGGCTCTGTGTTCGCCACGTCGCCGCCCACCGCGCCGCCGAGCACCAGCACGAGCGCCACGAGCAGCAGGAAGGACACGACGAAGGTCTGCACGAGCGACGTGAGCTTGACGCCGCGGTAGTTGATCCAAGTCACGACGACCGCAGCGACGACGCCGACGAGCGCCCACACCAGCCCGACCTCGAACCCGGCCACGGAGTACAGCGGAAGCAGCGATCCGAGCCCCGGGAACAGGTAGTCGAACGTGCGCGGGGTCGCGACCGCCTCGAACAGGATCACGGTGATGTACCCGCCTGTGATCGCCCATGATCCGATGAGCGACCAGCGCGGCCCCATCCCGCGCATGAGGTAGTTGTGCTCACCGCCCGCGCGCGGCATGGCGGACACGAGCTCGGAGTACACGAGGCCGACGAGCATCATGATGCCGCCTCCGACGGCGAACGCGAGCATCGCTCCCCACGTGCCGGCGTCCGCGAGCCAGCCGCCGGTGAGCGTGATCCACCCGAACCCGATCATCGCCCCGAAGCCCACGAACAGGGCGTCGATCGATCCCATCGCCTTCTCGAAGACCCCGTCGCGGTGTCCCGTCGTCGCGCGCTCCGTCATGCCGCCGCCTCCCAGACGTGGCCCGGGCATCGTCGCCGGGGCCGTGGTCAGGGAATACTACCGACGACATGACGAGACGCCCCGGACCGCGCGCGGCGGTTCCGGGGCGTCTCGGTCGCGATTACTTGGCGATCGCGGGCTGGCGCTTGCGCGTCGTGAGCACCTGGTCGACGAGGCCGTACTCGACGGCCTCCCGTCCGCTCAGGATCTTGTCGCGGTCGATGTCCTTGTTCACCTGCTCGACCGAGCGGTTCGAGTGCTTCGCGAGCGTCTCCTCCAGCCACGTCCGCATGCGCAGGATCTCGGCCGCCTGGATCTCGATGTCCGAGGCCTGACCGTGACCCGCCTCGCCGACGGCGGGCTGGTGGATCAGCACGCGTGCGTTCGGGAGGGCGAGTCGCTTGCCCGGCGCGCCGGCGGCCAGCAGCACAGCGGCGGCGGACGCCGCCTGACCCAGCACCACGGTCTGGATCTGGGGCGAGATGTACTGCATCGTGTCGTAGATCGCGGTCATCGCCGTGAACGATCCACCCGGCGAGTTGATGTACATGATGATGTCGCGGTCAGGGTCCTGGCTCTCGAGCACCAGCAGCTGCGCCATCACGTCGTCGGCCGAGGCGTCGTCGACCTGCACGCCGAGGAAGATCACGCGGTCCTCGAACAGCTTGTTGTACGGGTCCTGGCGCTTGTAGCCGTAGGCCGTGCGCTCCTCGAACTGGGGCAGGATGTAGCGGCTGCTCGGCAGCTGCAGTCCCTGAGGCGACGTCTGGCCGGTGTAGGGGGTGTGCATCGTGTGTACGTCCTTCTCTGTGCTCAGATACCCGGCGGTCAGTTGGCGTCGCGGTCGGTGCCGCCCGCGCCCGTCACGTCCACGGCGTGCTCGCGGATGTGGTCGACGAAGCCGTACTCGAGGGCCTCGTCCGCCGAGAACCAGCGATCGCGGTCGCCGTCCTCGTTGATCTGCTCGACCGACTTGCCGGTCTGCGCCGCGGTGATCTCGGCGAGACGGCGCTTCATGTCGAGGATCAGCTGCGCCTGGGTCTGGATGTCGCTCGCGGTGCCGCCGAAGCCGCCGTGCGGCTGGTGCAGCAGGACTCGCGCGTTCGGGGTGATGTAGCGCTTGCCCTTCGTGCCGCTGGTCAGCAGCAGCTGGCCCATCGACGCGGCCATGCCGATGCCGACCGTGACGATGTCGTTGGGCACGAACTGCATCGTGTCGTAGATCGCCATGCCGGCCGTGATGGATCCGCCGGGCGAGTTGATGTACAGATAGATGTCCTTCTGCGAGTCCTCGGCGGCGAGCAGCAGGATCTTGGCGCAGATCTCGTTGGCGTTGTCGTCGCGCACCTCCGAGCCAAGCCAGATGATGCGGTCCTTCAGCAGCCGGTCGAAGACACTCTGTGCCATCAGCGGTTCGGGCATTCTCACTCCATTCGGTGCGGCGTCGATATGACCCTACCGGCGGGGTATCCGGCCCTCGCGCGTGTTCGCCGTGGGCATACGGTGACCCTCGCCTACCCGTCGGCGGGGCACGGGGCAAGCCCTTTTCTCCACGCCGCCTCCCGGGTTAGCGTCGCCGCAAGAGCTGTCCCGGCTCACACATGAGAACGGCAGGTGAACATGGAGACGTGGCCAGGACGGGCCTATCCGCTCGGCGCGACATACGACGGCGACGGCACGAATTTCGCGCTGTTCAGCGAGATCGCCGAGAAGGTCGAATTGTGTCTGTTCGACGACGCGGGCACCGAGACGAGAGTGCGCCTCACCGAGGTCGACGCGAACGTCTGGCATGCGTACCTGCCGGACGTCGGTCCCGGGCAGGAGTACGGATACCGCGTGCACGGACCGTTCGACCCCGCCGCGGGTCACCGCTGCGACCCCAGCAAGCTCCTCGTCGACCCGTACGCCAAGGCGCTGTCCGGCTCGATCGACTGGGACCCGTCGCTGTTCGACCACGACTTCAACGACCCCGAGGTGCGCAACGAGGACGACTCCGCCGCGCACAACATGCGCTCAGTCGTGATCAATCCCTACTTCGACTGGCGCGGCGACCGCCGCCCCGGCATCCCCTACAGCCGCACGCTGATCTATGAGGCGCACGTGAAGGGCCTGACGCAGTTGCACCCCGAGATCCCGGAGGCCCAGCGCGGCACCTACGCCGGCGTCGCGCACCCCGCGGTCATCTCGCACCTGAAGCGACTGGGGGTCACGGCGATCGAGCTCATGCCCGTGCACCAGTTCGTGCAGGACTCGGTCCTGCTCGAGAAGGGCCTGCGCAACTACTGGGGTTACAACACGCTCGGCTTCCTCGCGCCGCACAACGAGTACTCCTCGAGCGGCGACCGCGGCGAGCAGGTGCAGGAGTTCAAGGCGATGGTGCGGGCGATGCATGCCGCCGGCATCGAGGTCATCCTGGACGTTGTCTACAACCACACCGCGGAGGGCAACCACCTCGGCCCGACGCTGTCGTTCAAGGGCATCGACAACGAGGCGTACTACCGGCTCGTCGAGGACGACCCGCAGTACTACATGGACTACACCGGCACGGGCAACACCCTGAACGTGCGCCATCCGCACTCGCTGCAGCTGATCATGGACTCGCTGCGCTACTGGGTGACGGAGATGCACGTCGACGGCTTCCGCTTCGATCTCGCAGCCGCGCTCGCTCGCGAGTTCTACGACGTCGACCGGCTCTCGACCTTCTTCGAGCTCGTGCAGCAGGATCCGGT
>NZ_JAPSJA010000279.1 GCF_031178525.1 Microbacterium sp. | reverse complement strand
CGCGCGCGGCCAAGGCGCTGCTCGGCGTGCTGCCCGACCGTCTCCGCACGTTCGACCGCCTCACCGGCCGTCAGCTGCTCTACTACTTCGGCGTGCTGCGCGGCCTGAAGCCGGACGTCGTCGCCCAGCGGACGGCCGACCTCGCCCGCGCGTTCGACCTCACGGACGCGCTGGGCCGCGTCGTGTCCGACTACTCCGCGGGAATGACGAAGAAGGTCATGCTGGCGGGCGCGATGATCCACTCGCCGCGTCTGCTGGTGCTCGACGAGCCGTTCGAGGCGGTCGATCCGGTGTCGTCGGCGAACATCCTGGACATCCTGAGCACATACGTGTCGCGTGGCGGCACCGTGCTGCTGTCGAGCCACGGCATGGATCTGATCGAGCGCGTCTGCACGCGGGTCGCGGTGATCGTGGCGGGTCAGCTGCTGGCGGAGGGCACGGTCGAGGAGGTGCGCGGCGAACTCACGCTCGAGCAGCGGTTCGTCGAGCTCTCCGGCGAGGCCAGCAGCATGGAGGGTCTCGAGTGGCTGCACACGTTCTCCGACTGAGGCTCGCGCTCCTGGCGGGATCGCTGAGGGGACCCGCGCCGCGCGTCGCGTCGCGCGCGTTCGCTCTTGTCGTGCTCGCCGCTCTTGTCGGCGTGGTCTGCGCCGGCACGCTCACCCTCGTCGACGCGCCCGCCTCGGTCGCGTTCGCGCTGCTCGTGCTCGCCGGATCGGCCATCGCCCTGTCGTTCGCGGCGGCGCCGATCGTGGCAGGCGCGGTCGATCCGCTGGATCCGCGCCGCTTCGCGGTGCTGGGGCTCGAACCGCGACCCCTCGCGTGGGCGCTTGCGGGCGCCGGTTTCCTGAGCGTGCCGACGCTCGCGGTGGTGGCGTTCGACGTGTGCGCGGCGATCGTCTGGAACGCGCACGACGTGCCGGTCGTCGTGAGCGTGCTCGGCGCGATCCTGCATGTCGCGACGTGCGTGATCCTCGCGCGGCTCAGCACCGCCTTCGGCTCCGCGGTGCTGCGACCTCGGCGGACGCGTGAGCTGTCGGGGCTGTTCGTGCTCGGCGTCATCGTGGTGCTCGTGCCCGTGATCGTGTTCCTGTCCTCGCTCGAGTGGGAGGGGCGGGTGCCGAGCGCGCTCGCCACCGCGGCCGAGGTTCTGGGGCGCACGCCGATCGGCGCGGCCGCCGCGCTTCCCGGCGGGCTCGCGCTGAGCGACGGGGGAGCGGCATGGCTGTCCGCGGCGATCGCCGTCGCGACCCTCGGTCTCGCCGCGGGCGGCTGGGTGCTCGTGGTGGATCGCGCGCTCACGACGATCGAGAATCCCGCGGCGGCGAGCGGGCGCGGCGGACTGGGCTGGTTCGCGCTCGTTCCCGGCACGCCCAGCGGCGTGATCGCCGCGCGCGGCCTCGTGTACTGGCTGCGTGACAGCCGCTACATCGTGAACTTCGCCATCATCCCGCTCGCGGGCCTGCTGCCCGCCGTGCCGCTCATCGTCGCGGGCGTGCCGGAGCCGATCGTGGCGCTGGTTCCTGCGCCGATCATCGCGCTGTTCTTCGGCTGGCTGCCGCACAACGACGTCGCGTACGACTCGACCGCCGTGTGGATGCACATCGCCAGCGGCGTGCGCGGCCTCTCCGACCGGATCGGCCGGCTCGTCCCCGTGCTGTTCATCGCGATCCCCGTGCTCGCGATCGCGATCCCGCTGTCCACGGCCGGGTACGGTCGCTGGGCCGTCCTGCCCGCGATCGTGGGTGTCGCCGCGAGCCTGTTCCTCACGGGCCTGGGACTGTCGAGCATCGCCTCGGTCGCTGCGCCGTACGCCGTCTCGCGCCCGGGCGACAGCCCGTTCCAGCAGCCGCAGCGAGCCGAGTCCTCGGGTGTGGCCGCCCAGGCGATGGTGATGCTGGGGACGATCGTGCTCAGCGCGCCGGCGCTCTGGCTCGGGTGGCTGACGATCACCGACGACGTCGCGCACGCCGACGCCGCGATGTGGGCGGGGCTCGGTGTGGGGATCGCCGTGCTGACAGGGGGCGTGGCGCTCGGGTCTTGGATGTTCGAACGCCGCGGCGAGCGGATCATGGCGTTCGCCGGCACCACCTGATCCCGCGAACGGGCGACGTGCCCGGCGTAGACTCGGCCTCTATGAGCACCCCCCTCGACACCCCTGGCGACGGCGGCACGGCCCTTCTCGACCGCGAGCTCGAGAAGCTCCTGGAAGAGGAGAACGTCGAGCCCGGCGACCACGAGCGCTTCTCCCACTACGTGAAGAAGGAGAAGATCCTCGAGTCGGCGCTCACCGGCAAGCCCGTGCGCGCCCTGTGCGGCAA
Source organism: Microbacterium sp. (assembly GCF_031178525.1). Lineage (GTDB taxonomy): Bacteria > Actinomycetota > Actinomycetes > Actinomycetales > Microbacteriaceae > Microbacterium. Next base: position 711 of record NZ_JAPSJA010000279.1, on the reverse strand, counting down.
GAAGTGGACGCCGGGACGCGACCCCGAGAAGTTCCCCGTCTGCCCGACCTGCAAGGAGATCTACGAGTCGCTGAACTTGTAGCCCGTCGGAGGCATCGGTCCGGCGAGGTCTGACCTACGCCTCCTCGGCGTCGACGTAGACCGTCGGGATCCCGGGATCGGAGCGGCTGAGGGCGAGCGCGCGCAGCGGCAGCTCCTCGCGCACGCGGAGGTGGTGCTCGCGCGCGTTGCGTACGCCCGCGGCCCCCTCGAATTCCGCGACGGGTTCGCCCTCGACCACGAGCGGCACCTGCAGGGGGCGCGCGTCCGGGTAGTCGGACGGAGCAGCAAGCTGCTCGAAGCCGTCGGCCGCCTCGATCAGCTCCTGGATCGCCACGCCGTTCTCCAGCGTGCGGAACGCGCTCTTGCGTCCGCCCTGCGACCCCTTGCCCTCCGCGGTCTTGGCGACGGAGACCCAGCCGCCGTCCGCGCCCTGGCGCGCCACGAGCTTGTAGACCATGCCCGCCGTGGGATGACCTGATCCGGTCACGACAGACGTGCCGACACCGTACGCGTCGACGGGCGACGCGGCCAGCGCCGCGATCGCATACTCGTCGAGGTCGCTCGTGACGGTGATCCGGGTGTTCACGGCGCCCAGCTCGTCGAGCTGCTGGCGCACCGACGCCGCCACGGTCGGCAGGTCGCCGGAGTCGAGGCGCACGCCGCCGAGCT
>NZ_JAPSJA010000278.1 GCF_031178525.1 Microbacterium sp. | reverse complement strand
CATCGCGGTGCTGCCCGGAGGTCTGCCGCAGGACATGATCGACGAGGTCTGGGAGGGGCTGGACTCGGGCGACGGCGTCGCGGCCGTGCTCGATGCCCTCGGGCGCGCGTTCGGACCGGCTACTGCCGCCCTGCCGCCGTTCGCCGTGGCGCTGCTGCAGGATGACGCGGTGCGCACCGCCGTGCGCGGCGAGCTGCGCCTGACGGTGGAGACCCTGAGCGGCGCGCTGGAGATCACGGGCGGGGCATCCGACACCTGGACCGTGCGCCTCGTCGAGGACGCCCTCTCGGTCCGTGTGCGTCCGGGTCAGGATGCTCCCGCGAGCGCGTCCGAGCTGCCCATCGCCTCCGGCGCCGTCCTGGCGGCCACCGTGAGCGCGGTCTTCTTCGAGACCGAGGAGGAGGACGAGCCCGCGCGCCCTCGTGGCGACGACGCCCGGGACTTCCCCGTGCCCGACGACCTCGTGGACCGTCTCACCGGAGGCGGCGCTTCCGAGCGGCCTCCGAGTGAGACGCTGCTGCCCGATGACACGCGGCTCGCGGCGGCGGCGGCGCTCCCGCCCGGCCCCGCGGAGATGGCCGCGCCCGCCCCCGCGGCGACGACGGCGGACGATCTCGCGGTCGCCGACACGATCGTCGTGCGCCCGGATGGACCCGCGCAGGCGGCCCCGCAGCCGACGCCGGAGCCGGAGGCCGGGGCCGAGGTCATGGGCGACACGATCGAGCCGCTCGGTGATCACGACGGCGCCACGATCACGTTCGCGGAGTTCGCGGCCCGTGGACATGTGCCGCTCGCGCCGCCCGAGCCGGTGGACGCTCGGCTGCCGGAGGTGCAACCCGTCGGACCAGGGCTCGAGGCGCACGGCGATCACGACGGCGCGACGATCTCGGTCCACGAGCTCGGTCACTCGGATGCGGCGTCGCTCCCGCGCGACGCCGCCGTGTGGCCCGCACCGCCGACGGACGAGGTGCCGCTCGAGGAGGAGCCGCCCGAGGAGGAGCGGCTCGACCCCGCACCGCTGCCGCGGTTCGATGACAGGCCCTCGCTGCCCACGTCGCCGTTCGCGCCGGGGCCGAGCCGCGGGCGGATCCGGCTGTCGACGGGCGAGGTCGTCGAGCTCGACCGTCCCGTCATCATCGGCCGTCGCCCGCGATCCGCGCGCACGACCGGCGCCGACATGCCGCACCTCGTCGCCGTCGAGAGCCCTCAGAACGACATCTCCCGCAACCACGTGGAGATCTCGTCCGACGGCGAGACGGTCGTCGTGACCGACCTGCACACGACGAACGGCACCGTGCTGTACCGCACGGGCATGCTCGGGGGAGCCGCGGATCCCGTGCGCCTGCACCCGGGCGAGCAGACGGTCGTCGTGACGGGCGATGTCGTGGACATCGGCGACGGCGTGACGCTGTCGTTCGAGGATCTTCCGTGAACCAGCGTCGTCCTCCCGCGCCGCCGCCGCAGCTGCCGGGCTTCACGCACCTCGAGCTGCTCGGATCCGGCGGCTTCGCGGACGTCTATCTCTACGAGCAGGAGTTGCCGCGCCGACGCGTCGCGGTGAAGGTGCTGCTGCCCGAGCGGATCTCGGCGTCGGCGGCGCAGTTCACGGCCGAGGCGAACGTCATGGCGATGCTCTCGACGCATCCGGCGATCGTCACGATCTACCAGGCGGGGGTCTCGTCCGACGGGCGGCCGTACCTCGTGATGGAGTACTGCCCGCGTCCGAACCTGCAGGTGCGCTATCGCCGCGAGCCGTTCTCGGTCGCCGAGGCGCTGCGCGTGGGCGTGCAGGTCGCGGCCGCGGTCGAGACCGCCCACCGCGCGGGCGTGCTGCACCGCGACATCAAGCCGGCGAACATCCTGGTCACCGAGTACAACCGCCCGGCGCTGACCGATTTCGGCATCGCGTCGACCTCGCAGACGGCCGCCGAGACGACGGGCATGTCGATCCCGTGGTCGCCGCCCGAGGTCTTCGCCCCCGCGGCCGGGCCGGGCGGCCCGCGCACCGACGTGTACCAGCTCGGCGCGACGATCTACACGCTGCTGGCGGGACGCTCGCCGTTCGAGCTGCCGGGGCAGCGCAACGGCAGCGCCGAGCTGATCGAGCGCATCGAGCGGATGCCGCTGCCCGCGGTCGACCGTCCGGACGTGCCGTCGTCGCTGTTCGTGGCGCTCTCCCGCGCGATGTCCAAGGATCCGGCCGAGCGCTACCCGAGCGCGGTCGCTTTCGCACGTGCGCTGCAGAAGGTGCAGATCGAGCTCGCGCACTCGGTGACGCCGATCGACATCCTGGACGAGCGACCGCTCGACGCGGGGCCCGAGGACGACGACGGCGGTCTGACCCGCGTGCGCGGCGTCACGAGCATCGCGCCGATCGACACCTCCACCCGCCCGTCCGCCACGACCGCGAAGGTCAAGGGCGCCGCCCCGTCGGCGGACGACGCGACCGTCATACGCGGCCCCCGCGTGGTCGAGCCGATCGCCGACGAGACGATCCTGCGGCCGCGTTCCCCGCAGGAGGTCGCGGCCCCCGCGTTCACGCCGGCACCGGAGCCGGCTCCCCCCGCGGCACCCGAGCGCTCGCGCCGCTGGCCGACCATTCTGGCGGCCTCGGTGGTCGGCGTCGCGGTGATCGGCATCGGCGCCGCCGTGATCGGATCCGTCGTCGCCCCGGAACCCGAGGCGACGACGGCGCCCTCCGTCATCGCGCAGGATCCGCTCGGCAACGACGGTGTGCCGCTCGTCGAGGACGGCGAGGGCGTCATCCGCGGCGAGGAGGCGGTGTTCACGTGGACGAATCCGGCCCCCGCGGAGGGTGATCGCTATCGCTGGCACCGCAATGCCCTCTCCGGGCGCAGCGAGGGGCAGCGCGTCGAGGAGCCGACCGTCACCGTGCCTCTCGAGGGGGCGGATCAGGTGTGCATCGATGTGTATCTCGAGCGCGCGGACGGCACCTTCACCAACGAGGCCGTCACGATCTGCGCGCCGGAGTGATCCGCTCCGCTCCGTGACGTTCCGCGGCCGTGCGCCGCT
>NZ_JAPSJA010000277.1 GCF_031178525.1 Microbacterium sp. | reverse complement strand
ACGCCGGCGACCGTCCCGTCCGCGGCCACGGCGTCGATCACGTTGCCGTCCGCATCGTGCAGCTCGACGGTCTCGCCACCCACCCGTGACTTCAGCTGGGCCGCCGTGCCGAGTGCGGCGATCCGGCCGTCGTGCAGCACGGCGATGCGGTCTGCGAGTTGATCGGCCTCCTCGAGGTACTGGGTCGTGAGGAACACGGTCGTGCCGCTGTCTGCGAGTGAGCGGATCACGTCCCACAGCTCCCGGCGGCTGCGGGTGTCGAGGCCGGTGGTCGGCTCGTCGAGGAAGAGCACCTCCGGCTGCACGACGAAGCTGAGCGCGAGGTCGAGCCGACGCCGCATGCCGCCCGAGTACGTGGCGACGGGTCGCTGCGCGGCCGCGGTGAGGTCGAAGCGCTCGAGCAGCTCGGCGGCGCGGCGGCGTGCCGCGACGCGACCGAGTCCCGACAGTCGTCCGAACATCACGAGGTTCTCGGCCGCGGTCAGCACGTCGTCGACCGCGGCGGCCTGGCCGGTCAGCGCGATGCGGCGCTGCACCTCGCCCGGAGCACGCGCGACGTCGTATCCCGCGACGTGCACGCGCCCCGCATCGGGCTTCAGCAGCGTCGTCAGGATCGCGATCGTCGTGGTCTTGCCGGCGCCGTTCGGCCCCAGCAGTGCGAACACCTCACCCCGTGCGACCTGCAAGTCGAGCCCGTCGAGCACTGTGCGTCGCGTGGTCCCTCTGCCGAAGGCCTTGGTCAGGCGTTCGGCGTGGATGGCGGATTCCATCGTCTCTCCTCTCGTATGGCGCGGATCGCAGAACTGTGTATAAGCGAAACTGTTTATGACGGTAACACACTGTTTACGTCATATACAGACCTAGACTGGCCGCATGACCGAAGCCGACGAGCCCATCGAGCTGCCGCGCGGCATCGCGCTCGCCTGGGGTGTCGCAGCGAATCCGCAGCGCGGGCCGAAGCGCGAGATGAGTGTGGAGCGCATCGTCGACGCGGCCGTCGAGCTCGCCGACTCCGAGGGCCTCGCCGCGGTGTCGATGGCGGCCGTCGCGAAGCGGCTCGGCTTCACGCCCATGTCGCTGTACCGCTATGTCAGCGCCAAGGATGACCTGCTGCTGCTGATGCAGGAGGAGGCCACCGGGCTGCCCCCCGAGGAGGTGCGGGATGTCGAGGGCTGGCGCGCGAAGCTCGAGGTGCTCTACCGCGCGCAGGCGGGGATCTTCACCCGCCACCCATGGGTGCTGTCGATCCCCATCACGGGCATGCCGGTCACGCCGGCGAGCTCGGCGTGGATCGAGGCCGGTCTCGCGGCTCTCGAGGGCACAGGTCTGGACGCGGACGAGCGGATGGCGGTGGCCCTGCTCACCACGGGTCTCGCGCGCTGGAACGGCCTCGTGCTCGCGGGGTACGCCGCGCAGTCGCACGACACCGGCCTGACCCCGGACGAGATCGCCGTCCGGGAGCACGCCCTGCTCGATGCCGTCGTCTCGGCTGACAGTCATCCGCAGCTGCGCGACGCGATCGATTCGGGCGTGATCATGTCGGAGCGGGATCCGTTCCGGTTCGGGCTCGACCGCGCCCTCGACGGTGTCGAGGCGTACATCTCACGACTCGCCGAAGGCGGCGAGAGGTCGGCGCCGATCTTCACCGAAGAGGACGACGAGGGGGCGCTGCTCGCGGACAAGCGCTACCGCGATGCACGCCGCGCGGTGCGGGATGCGCAGCGTGCGCTCGCGGCGGCGCGCAAACAGGAGCGGCAGGCCGCGCGCGAGGCGCGGGAGCGGCTCGCGCGCAAGAACTGAGCGCCCGCGATCCGCGTCATGGCGCGGATCCGGACGCTCATCCGTCCCATGGGCACCAGCGGTCACTCGGGTTTACATCCGACGCGCGCAACCCCTAAAGTGAAGCGATAGTGAAGAGGGAGGCCCAGTGCCTGAGATGCCGGACGTGCGGTTCCTGACGGTCGCCGAGGTCGCCGAGATCATGCGCGTGTCCAAGATGACCGTGTACCGGCTCGTCCACTCGGGGGAGCTTCCCGCCGTGCGCTTCGGGCGCAGCTACCGCGTGCCCGAGTCGGCGGTGACCGCCGCGCTGCAGCGCCCCATCGCCGACGCCGGCTGACAGCGTCCCGGTCGGGCTCTCGCGGGTCGCGTGCGCCGCATAGGGTAAACTGTCCCGAAGGCACGTTTCGCCGTGCTCGTTCCCGGACGCCGCTGGCTCGACGTCCAACCCCCTGACATTGTGAGGTTTCCGTGGGTTCTGTCATCAAGAAGCGCCGCAAGCGCATGGCGAAGAAGAAGCACCGCAAGCTGCTTCGCAAGACTCGCCACCAGCGTCGCAACAAGAAGTAAGACGCTGCAACCACTGACGCCGGTCCCGCTTCGGGCCGGCGTTTCTGGTTTCCCGGGGGCGCGCCCGTCCTCGCGGGACGCCGGATAATGAGGGGTATGAACGAGATCTCGGTGCAGGATCTGCACGCCCGCAAGGACGTTCCGCTCGTCGACGTGCGCGAGGTGCACGAGTTCGAGGCCGGCCACGTGCCGGGCGCGGTCAACATCCCGATGTCGCAGCTCGGGGAGCGCATCGGTGACCTGCCCGCCGAGCCGTTCGACGTGATCTGCGAGGTCGGCGGTCGCTCGGGCCGGGTCGTGGAGGCGCTCAGCCAGCGCGGCTACGAGGTCACGAACGTCGCCGGCGGCACCAGCGCGTGGCGCGAGGCCGGCTACCCGATCGATCTCTGAAGCCGCGACGTGACGACGCTCACACTGATCGGCAAGCCCGACTGCCACCTGTGCGACGTCGCGCGCGAGGTCATCGACGAGGTGCTCGCGGAACTGCCGACGGATGTCGCCGACGCCGTCGAGGTGCGCGAGGCCTCCATTCAGGACGACCCCGCGCTGTACGACGCATGGTGGGAGAAGATCCCGGTCGTGCTGATCGACGACCGCCTGCACGGCCACTGGCGCGTATCGCCGGACCGGCTGCGCACCGCCCTGACCGAGGCCGCGAACGCGCGCGCCTGAATGCCCGACCCCG
>NZ_JAPSJA010000062.1 GCF_031178525.1 Microbacterium sp. | reverse complement strand
CCGTCGTAGTCATCGACCAGCGACTCGAGCGTCTGGCGCACGGCTGGCACCGGCGCGTGCACGGCGGCGGCGAGGGCGACGAGCGAGATCGGCTCGTCGACGATCAGCAGGACCGCCTCGACGCGCTCGGCGAGAGGCGACTCCAGGTGCTCCTCGGAGATGCTCTGCGCAGTGGTCTCGGCACCGGCATCCGGCGTCATGGTCTCTCCTTCAACGGTCATAGTCGGCTCCGAGTGTGGCGAGCTGCTCGTCCGACCAGCTCTCGGCCGACCAGCGAAGCGTCAGTTCTCCGAGCGGCTCGAGCTGCTCGAACGACAGCGCTGCATGGCGGTACAGCTCGAGCACCGAGATGAAGCGGGCGACGACGATGCCCGGCTCGGCCACGCCCGAGACGAGCTCACGGAACGTGAGCGATTCGGTGCTGCGCAGGAGGGTGACGACGACGGCCGCCTGCTCGCGGATGCTGACCAGCGGAGCGTGCAGGTGGTCGAGACCGACGGTGGGAATCTCCTTCGGCGCGAAGGCGAGCAGCGCGAGCGCCGCGAAGTCGTCCGCGCTCAGCGACCACACCAGCTCCGGCGTCCTCCGCCGGTGCTTCTCGTCCAGCGGAACCGCCCTCGTGTGCCGGCGCTCCTCGCGCTGCAGGCAACGCGAGAACCATGCCGACACCTCCTTGAACGCCCGGTACTGCAGCAGCCGGGCGAACAGCAGGTCGCGCGCCTCGAGCAGCGCCACGGACTCGGCGTCGACCAGCTCACCCTGCGGCAGGAGCCCGGCGACCTTCATGTCGAGCAGTGTCGCCGCGACGACCAGGAACTCCGACGCCTGATCGAGCTCATACTCGCCGTCGAGCTCCTTCAGGTACGAGATGAACTCGTCGGTCACCTTGCTCAGCGACACCTCAGTGATGTCGAGCTCGTGCTTCGAGATGAGGTTCAGCAGCAGGTCGAACGGTCCGTCGAAGTTCGCCAGGGAGACGCGGAAGCCCTCGCCCGTGTCGGCGACGGTGGTGGAGGGGACGGACTCGTCGGAGCCCTCAGGCGACTGCGCCACGTGCGACCAGCTCCCGCGCCAGTCGCAGGTAGGCCTGGGCGGCTGCGTGCTCCGGCGCGAACTCGGTGATGGGGACGCCCGACACCGAGGCATCGGGGAACTTCACGGTGCGGCCGATGACGGTCTCGAGCACATCGTCGCCGAACGCCTCGACCACGCGCTCCAGCACCTCGCGGGAGTGCAGCGTGCGCGGGTCGTACATCGTGGCGAGCAGGCCGTCGAGGGTGATGGACGGGTTGAGCCGGTCGCGCACCTTGTCGATGGTCTCGATCAGCAGCGCCACACCGCGCAGCGCGAAGAACTCGCATTCCAGCGGGATGAGCACGCCGTGTGCGGCCGTGAGGGCGTTGACCGTCAGCAGACCAAGCGAAGGCTGGCAGTCGATGAGAATGACGTCGTACTCGCCTGCGACCTGACGCAGCACGCGCGACAGGATCGTCTCGCGGGCGACCTCGTTGACCAGATGCACCTCAGCGGCCGACAGGTCGATGTTCGCGGGCATGACGTCGAGCCCCTCGACCGACGAGCGCACGATCGCGTCGTGGGCATCCCGCTTGGTGTCGAGCAGCAGGTCGTAGACGGTGGGCACCTCGTGGGTCTGGATGCCGAGTCCGGCCGACAGCGCACCCTGCGGGTCGAAGTCGACCGCGAGCACCTTGCGCCCGTACTCCGCGAGCGCGGCGGCGAGGTTGATGGAGGTCGTCGTCTTGCCGACGCCGCCCTTCTGGTTGCACAGGGCGATGATGCGCGCCGGACCGTGCGAGGCCAGCGGCGCGGGGACGTCGAAGCCGTGATACGGACGACCGGTCGGGCCGATAGGGGTGTCGTCGCCCTTCGCCGCCTTCGTCCTGGACTTCGCCGCTTTCTCCGCCACCGTTTCCTGCCTTCCGTGCTTGGTCGATTGTAGCGGCAGGCCAGTCTGCGGTAGGGCCCGGCGCGCGGCGCGGAGCTCATCGCGTCCGCGGATGCCTCATCGGGCCCGAGGATGCGATGTGGCGTACACGTCGCGCAGTGTGTCGACGGAGACGTGCGTGTAGATCTGAGTGGTCGCGACCGACGCGTGACCGAGCAGCTCCTGCACGACGCGCACGTCGGCACCGCCCTGCAGCAGATGCGTGGCGAAGGAGTGCCGCAGCGTATGCGGCGAGACCTCGGAGGTGATCTGGGCACGTTCCGCCGCCGCGCGGATCACCAGCCAGGCGCTCTGCCGCGACAGCGGCGCCCCGCGCGCGCCGAGGAACAGACGCGCCGTCGCGCGGCCCTTCGCCGCCAGAGACGGACGCACGCGGGTGAGGTACGCGTCCACGGCGGCACGCGCGAACGAGCCGACAGGCACGATGCGCTCCTTGTCGCCCTTGCCACGCAGCCGGAGCACGTCTCCGTAGGCGAGATCGTCGACGTCGAGCGAGACCGCTTCCGACACGCGGGCACCGGTCGCGTACAGCAGTTCGAGCAGCGCGCGGTCTCGGATCCCCATCGGCTCGTCGGCCGCCGGTGCGGCCAGCAGCCGCTCGACCTGGTCGATCGTGAGCGCCTTGGGAAGTCGCTGCGGCGTCTTGGGCGGACGCATCCTCCCCGTCGGGTCGTCCTGCGAGATGCCTTCCCTGGCGAGGAAGCGGTGCCAACCGCGCACAGACGACTGGAGCCGTGCGAGGCTCGTGGCGGCCGGCGGCGGCACGGCGGCGGATCTCTCGGCGATGAACTCGGCCACGATGGGCGCCGTCACGGCCTCCGTCGTGTCGACACCGCGCCCCGCGAGCCAGTCCAGGTAGCCGCCCAGGTCTCGGCGGTATGCCGCGATGGTGTGCTGCGACAGGCCGCGCTCGATCGTCACGTGGCGCAGATACGCGTCCAGTGCTCGATCGAGCCGCACCTCAGCCTCCGTCCGCAGTTCAGTGGCTGGCGCGCAGCATCCGCTCGGCGGCGAGCACGCCGATGGAGAGGATGCCGTTGTGCATCCGCCCCTCCAGCACCGCCTCGACCGCATCCGACAGCGGCACCCACTCGATGCGGATGTCCGCCTCCTCGTCCTCGCGGGCGTGCGCGGCTTCGGCCGCGGAGATGCCGGTGGCGAGGAACAGGTGGATCATCTCGTCGTTGCCGCCCGGCGTGGTCCACGACGACACCAGCGGCCGCCAGTGGTCAGCCGTGATGTCCGCCTCCTCGGCCAGCTCCCGCTGTGCGGCGAGAAGAGGCTCCTCCCCCGCGACGTCGAGAAGCCCGGCAGGCAGCTCCCAGTCCCGATACCGGATCGGGTGCCGGTACTGCTGGATCAGCAGCACGCGGCCGAGGTCGTCGATCGCGACGACCGCGACGGCCCCGGTGTGCGCCACGTACTGACGGCGGATATCTCCGTCGCCGTAACGCACCCGGTCGTCGCGGACGTCCCACACCGCGCCCTCGAACGCGAGATCGCTGCTGACGATCTCGGGTTCGAATGGCTCGTCTCTCAGCGGCGCGTCAGCGGCGGGCGCAGTGGACATGCGGATCAGGCGTCTTCGGTGAAGAGCTCGCTCGCGTGGTGCCGCTCGATGGCGGCGCCGACCAGTCCGCGGAACAGCGGGTGCGGGGTGGTCGGACGAGAGCGCAGCTCGGGGTGGGCCTGGGTGGCGATGTAGAACGGGTGCACGTCGCGCGGCAGCTCGACGTACTCGACGAGGTCGAGGTCGGGGTTCAGGCCCGAGAAGACGAGTCCCGCCTCGGAGAGGCGCGTGCGGTAGGCGTTGTTGACCTCGTACCGGTGGCGGTGACGCTCGGAGGCGACCTCCGCGCCGTACAGCTCGCGCGCCAGCGATCCCTCGCCGAGCGCGGCCTCGTAGAGGCCGAGGCGCATCGTGCCGCCCAGGTCGCCGCCATCGAGGATCTCGATCTGCTCGGCCATGGTCGCGATGACCGGTTCCGAGGTCTCGGGGTCGAACTCGGTCGAGGACGCCCCCTCGATGCCGGCGACGTCGCGCGCGAACTCGATGACCATGCACTGCAGGCCGAGGCACAGTCCGAGGGCGGGGATGCCCTGCTCGCGAGCGAAGCGGAGCGCGCCGAGCTTGCCTTCGATGCCGCGGATGCCGAAACCGCCGGGGACGCAGATGCCGTCGACATCGGCGAGGGCCTTCTCGGCGCCCTCGGGCGTCTCGCAGGTGTCGGAGGCGATCCAGCGGATGTTGACCTTGGTCTCCTGGGCGAAGCCGCCGGCCTTGAGCGCCTCCGTCACCGACAGGTAGGCGTCGGGCAGGTCGATGTACTTGCCCACCAGGCCGATGGTGACCTCGTGCTTGGGGTTGTGCACGGCGTGCAGCACCTTGTTCCAGCGCGTCCAGTCGACCTCGGCCGCCTTCTGATCGAGGCCGAGACGGCGCACGATGTAGGAGTCCAGCCCCTGCTCGTTGAGCGTGGAGGGGATGTCGTAGATGCTCGGCAGATCGACGGTGTTGACGACGCCCTCGGCGTCGACGTCGCACATCAGGGCGATCTTGTTGCGGTTGCTATCGCTCACCGGGCGGTCGCTGCGCAGCACCAGCGCATCCGGCTGGATGCCGACCTGGCGGAGCGCGGCGACGGAGTGCTGCGTGGGCTTGGTCTTCTGCTCGCCCGAAGCCCCCATGAACGGGACCAGCGAGACATGCACGAAGAACACGTTGTCGCGGCTCAGCTCGTGCCGCAGCTGACGTGCCGCCTCGAGGAACGGCTGGGACTCGATGTCGCCGACGGTGCCGCCGACCTCGGTGATGATCACGTCGGGGCGCGGCTCTTCCGTGGCCTGCAGGCGCATGCGGCGCTTGATCTCATCCGTGATGTGCGGGATCACCTGCACGGTCGCGCCTAGGTAGTCGCCGCGACGCTCCCGCGCGATCACCTGCGAGTAGATCTGGCCGGTGGTGACGTTGGCGGAGCGGGTCAGGTCGATGCCGAGGAAGCGCTCGTAGTGGCCGATGTCGAGGTCGGTCTCGGCGCCGTCATCCGTGACGAAGACCTCGCCGTGCTCGAACGGGTTCATGGTGCCCGGATCCACGTTCAGATAGGGATCGAGCTTCTGCATGACGACGCGCAGTCCGCGTGCGGTGAGCAGGTTGCCGAGGCTGGCGGCGGTAAGTCCCTTGCCCAAAGAGGAAACGACACCGCCTGTCACGAAGATGTGCTTCGTCGTGGACTGGGTGTCGTTCGCGTACCCCGCGCTGGAAGAGTTCATCACGGGCTTCTATCCTATCAGTTCGGTTCCGAGCCGAGGCTCAGCAGTTCGCGGGCGTGGCTGAGCGCCGCATCCGAATCGGCCAATCCCGACAGCAGTCTGGCCATCTCCTCTTCGCGCTGCGCACCGGACAGCCGTGTGACGCTGGAGGCGGTGACGGTGCCGTCACTGGCCTTGACCACCGAGAGATGGTTGGTCGCGAACGCGGCGACCTGGGCGAGGTGCGTGACGGCGATCACCTGAGAGGTCCTGGCGAGCTGAGCCAGCCGGCGGCCCACCTCGATCGCGGCGGCGCCGCCGATGCCGGCGTCCACCTCATCGAAGACGAACGTGGGCACCGGGTCCGTTCCCGCGATGACGACTTCGATCGCGAGCATCACACGCGACAGCTCGCCGCCGGATGCTCCGCGCGCGACCGGCCTGGGCTCTGCGCCGGGATGCGGGGCCAGCAGGATGGCGATGTCGTCACGCCCGTGGGCGCTCTCGGCGCCGGGGGCGACTCGCACCTCGAGCCGGGCGTCGGGCATGGCGAGGGCGTGCAGCTCCTCGGTCACCGCGCGCGACAGCCGCTCGGCCGCCTCTGTGCGCACCGCAGTGAGCCTCACGGCGGCTTCGTCGAGCTGCGCCCGGCTGTCGGCGGCCTCGGCCTGCAGGCGCTCGATGCGGTCGCCGTCGTCGTCGAGTTCGGCCAGCCGGGCGGACCCTGTCTCCCACAGATGCAGCGCCTCGTCGATCGTCCCGTGTTTGCGCAGCAGCCCGCCAAGGGCGGCCCTGCGCTCCTCGACCGCAGCCAGCTCGTGCGGGCCGGACTCGTCGAGGTCGGCCAGGTAGGCGGAGAGCTGCAACGCGAGATCGGCGGTGCGATAGCCGAGGTCGGCGAGCGCCTCGGCGATGTCGGCGAGCTGCGGATCCGCAGCGCGTTCCAGGGAGCGACGGGCTTCGGCCAGCAGCGAGGTGACGTCGACGTCACCCTCCTCGCTGGAGAGGGCCGTGCGCGCGACGGATGCCGCCAGACGCAGCTCCTCGGCGTTGGCGAGCTTCTCCGCGCGCTCGTTCAGGGCGGTGTCCTCACCTGGCTGCGGGTCGAGCTGCTCGATCTCCGCCAGCTCCTCGCGCAGTTGCGCCGCTTCGGCAGCCCGTCTGTCGCGGTTCGCGGTGAGCTCGGTGATCTCCTCGTCGAGCCTGCGCCACGCGCGGTAGCGCTCCTCGTACTGAGCGAGTGCCTCAGCGACCGCCGCCCCGCCGAATCGGTCGAGTGCCTCTCGCTGCGCGGCGGTCGATCGCAACCGCAGCTGGTCGGACTGGCCGTGCACGACGACCAGCTCCTCTGCCAGCGACGACAGCACGCCGGCCGGCGCCGAGCGACCGCCGACGCTGGCCCTGCTACGGCCCTCGGCGGTCAGCGTGCGGGAGACGTAGAGCTCGGCGGCGTCTCCCGCCGGTTCGAGGTCGCCGCCCGCGTCTGCCACGATGTCGGCGACGGCGCCCTGGGGTGGGACGAGCCAGACGCCGGCGACCGATGCCTGCGCGGCGCCGGCTCGCACCGCCGACGAGTCGGCGCGAGCGCCGAGCAGCAGTCCCAGCCCGGTGACGACCATGGTCTTTCCCGCGCCGGTCTCGCCGGTGACGGCGGTGAAGCCCGGGCCCAGGGGCAGCACGGCGTCGTCGATCACGCCGAGGCCGCGGATGCGCATCTCGTCGATCATGACGCTCCTCGCCATCCTTCGACGGGCAGCTGGAATTTTCGGACCAGCCGGTTGGTGAAAGCAGTCGGATGCAGCCGCGCCAGGCGCACCGGCTCCGCCGATCGTCGCATCACCACTCGGGCTCCGCGCGGCAGTTCGTGTGATCGCCGGCCGTCGCACCACAGGATTCCAGTGCCATCGGTGCGTTCGAGCATCTCGATCGCGACAGCGGCCTCCGGTCCGACGACGAGCGGCTTGGCGAACAGCGCGTGCGCCGACAGCGGCACGACGGCGATGGCCTCGACTGTGGGCCAGATCACCGGTCCCCCGGCCGAGAAGTTGTAGGCGGTCGATCCGGTCGGGGTGGAGACGACCATGCCGTCGCATCCGAAGCTCGAAAGCGGCCGGCCGTCGATCTCGACGACGACCTCGATCATGCGTTCGCGACTGGCCTTCTCGACCGTCGCCTCATTCAGCGCCCAGGTCTCGTACACCACCGCGCCAGCGGCATCCTTCACTCGCACCGAGAGCGCGAGGCGCTCCTCGACCTCGTAGTCACGAGCGATCACCCGGTGCACCGCGGCATCCATGTCATCGCGATCGATCTCGGCGAGGAAGCCGACATGACCCATGTTGATGCCGAGCACCGGTGCGTCGGACCCTCGCACCATCTCCGCCGCGCGCAGGATCGTGCCGTCTCCGCCCAGCACGATCGCGAGTTCGAGGTCGTGGGTCGCGACATCCTCGCCGAGGACGGGGATTGTGTGGAAGCGCTCGTCGGCCTCAGTCAGTTCCGCGCGGTCCGCGGCGGGGATCACGGGGATCGCACCCGCTTCCCGCAGTGCGCCGATGACGCGAAGCGCGGCGTGCACGGTCTCTTCACGCTTGGCGTGGGCGACGACCAGGATGTTGCGCTCGTTCATCGTCCTCCTGCCACCCTCGCGATCTGCTCCGTCCATTCTGTCGGATCCGTTCCGCGCCCGGGCGCGAGATGGACCAGGTACTCGACGTTGCCGTGCGTGCCGAGGATCGGAGAGCGCAGGACGCCCAGCGTGCCAAGGCCCGCGTCGCGCGCGCTCCACAGCGTTCGCTCGACGGCGTCGACCCTGGTACTCGGGTCGGTGACGAGTCCGCCCTTGACCGCCGTGCGGCCGACCTCGAACTGCGGCTTGATCAGCAGCACGACGTCGGCACCGGGCGCAGCCGTCTCCGCGATGGCGGGCAGCACCAGGGCCAGCGAGATGAACGACAGATCACCGGTGACCAGCACCGGACGGCTCTGCTCACCAGTGGCCTCGGCCAGCGACCTGGCGGTCATGTAGCGGACGTTGAAGCCCTCGACGGCGACGACTCCCGGGTCGGCGGCGATCTCACCGGCGAGCTGTCCGTGCCCGACGTCGACCGCCAGCACCTTGCGGGCGCCGCGTTCGCGGAGAACCTGTGTGAACCCACCCGTAGAGGCCCCCATGTCGAGGGCGAGGCGATCGGCGACGGGAATGCCGAAGCCGTCCAGCGCGGCGAGCATCTTCTGCGCGCCGCGGCTCACGTAGTGGTCGGAGCCGTCGACGGTGATCTCCGCGTCATCGGCGACCGGCGTCGAGGCCTTGACGACGGGGCGACCGCTCACCCGGACCAGCCCTTCCGCGATGAGGGTCGCGGCATGCGAGCGCGAGCGTGCGAGCCCGCGCGCGGCGAGGGCGGCATCCAGTCGCGTCATCGGGCGCCCGGCGCCTGGTCGCGTGCGTCGGAGCGCGGCACGTTCTCGAGTCGCTTCATGAGCTCATCGTGCAGAGCGCCGTATGCGTCGGCGCGCGACGCGAGGGGCTGACCTTCGATCAGGCGCAGCCGGCTCCAGAGCGCGTCGGTCGGCTCGTCTCGCGTGTGCTCCATCCGACCACTGTAACGCGGCGGGCGCACGCTCGACGGGCGACGCTCAGGGCCTGTGGAAAGGATCGGCGTACAGCTTCTCTGGCACGCGGAACGCGTAGATCGCGAGTCCTGTCGCCCAGATCGCGGCCGCTCCGGCCCGCAGCAGGTCGATCTGCGAGTCGCCTTCCGCGAGGATCTGCACGTCGGCGTCGATCACGCGCACGGACGCACGGCCAACGGTGAACACGCCGTCCTTCTCGGCGGTCCGCGGGTAGGCCCGGTGCAGTTCGCGCAGGTCGCTGAGGATGTAGTCCGGGCGCGAACCCTGCGGTGCGGCCAGGACATGCTTGGGCCGGTCGATGCCGGTTAGCACGAGCGCGGAGTCGATAGCGGCGCGGGAGGCGCCCATGATGTCGGTGTCGAGGCGGTCGCCGAGGAAGAGCGGCGACGTCGCGCTGAAGCGGGCGACGGCCTCCTCGAAGATCGGGGTCTCGGGCTTGCCCGCGACGGTGGAGAGCCGGCCGATCGCGGTGTGCACCGCCGACACGAGTGTGCCGTTGCCGGGAGCCACGCCACGCTCACGCGGGATGGTCCAGTCGGTGTTGGTGGAGATCCAGGGGATGCCGCCCTCATCCTCGGGGGTCTGCAGAGCGAAGGCGGCCTCGGCGAGATCGGTCCAGGCGACCTCGGGCGCGAATCCCTGCACCACGGCGGCGGGGGAATCCTCAGCGCTGCGGGTGACCGTGTATCCGGCCTTCTCCGCCTCGTCGACGAGGCCGTCTCCGCCGACGATCAGGATCGTCGCGGGAGCCGGCACCATGGTCGACAGCAGTCGCATGGCCGCCTGCGGACTGGTGACCACGTCGTCGGGGCGAACGGACAGCCCGAGCTCGCTCAGGTGTCCCGCTACCGAGGCGTCGGTGCGGGACGCGTTGTTGGTGATGTACCCCAGGCGCATGGACTCGGCTGCCAGGTTGAGGCTCTCGACGGCGTGCGGCAGCGGGTTCGGTCCTGCGTAGACGACGCCGTCGAGGTCGGCGAGCAGCACGTCGCGACCGGTCAGCGGAGTCGCCGCGGGCTGCGAGCGGCGGAACAGGCCCATCAGGCGTCGTCCTCCGCGCTCCTCCCGGAGACCTCCTCGGCTTCTTCGGTCGCGGGGGCATCGGCCGCGGCTTCGTCTGCCGGGCCGGCAGCCGGCGGAGCATCCTGATCGTCGTCCTCGGCGGACTCGGCGTCGTCGAGGCCCGCCTCGTCCTGCCCGTCGGCGAGATCGTCATCGAAATCGGCGTCATCGAGATCGGGGTCATCGATGAGGCCGTCCTCGACGATGATCTCGTCGAACTCGCCGTCGAGGCCGAGCGCGGATGCGGCGACCTCAGCGCGCTGGGTCCAGAACGCGGCCTCGTCAGCACGCCCGAGATCCTCGAGCACTGCAGCACGGGCGGAGAACAACGCGGGGCTCCACTCGAACGCGCGATCGGGATCGAGCTCGGGGATCTCGAGTTCACCGAGGGCGAGCTCGAACTCGCCGCGGTCGAGACGCGCACCGGACATGGCGATCGCGAGGGCGACACGGACGTCCGGCGTCAACGCGGAACGCTCGACCGTCCTCCCCTCCTCGAGCGCTCGGTCCGGTCGTCCGACGCCGCGCTCGCTATCCACGATCAGCGCGATCATGTCGTCCTTGCCGGAGATGCGACGGTAGGTGCGCAGCTCACGCAGGGCGAGCGCGAAATCACCGATGGCGTACGCGGCGATGGCGAGCGTCTCGCGGACCACGGCCACACGGCCGGCCTTGCGGGATGCCACCAGAGCATGCTCGTACGCGAGCTGCGGATCCTCGTCGATCACCCGAGCCGCCATCGCAAGGTGACGCGCGACGTTCTCGGCGTTCTCCTTGCTGAGCGTCTTCAGTTCGTTGCGCGCCGAGGGATGCAGATCGCGCGGCGTGATCTCCTCGGGCAGAGGCGGCTCCGGCACGCGCTCGCGGATCGGCGCGAACTCGGAGCGGGTACGCTCGGGGCGGTCACCGCGATCGTCGCGCTGCGAACGATCGGTGCGAGGACGGTCACCATAGGGCCGACGGTCACCCTGATTCCTGTCTCCCGGCCCCCGGCGGTCGCCCTGCTGGCGGTCACCATAGGGGCGGCGCTCGCCCTGCAGGCGGTCACCGCGGTACGGACGGTCACCACCCTGCTGGCGGTCGCCATAGGGGCGACGCTCACCCTGCGGACGGTCACCACGGTACGGACGGTCGCCACCGTGCTGGCGGTCACCGTACGGACGACGCTCACCCTGCGGACGACGCTCGCCCTGCGGACGACGCTCGCCCTGCGGGCGGTCACCCCGATACGGACGGTCACCACCCTGCTGGCGGTCACCGTACGGACGACGCTCACCCTGCGGACGGTCACCATAGGAGCGACGCTCACCCTGCGGACGGTCACCGAACGGACGACGCTCACCCTGCGGACGGTCACCACGATACGGACGGTCGGCTCCCTGCGGACGGTCACCACGATACGGACGGTCACCACTCTGCGCGCGGTCACCGCGGTAGGGACGGTCACCACCCTGCTGGCGGTCACCACGATACGGACGGTCACCACTCTGCGCGCGGTCACCGCGGTAGGGACGGTCACCACCCTGCTGGCGGTCACCATATGGACGGCGCTCACCCTGGGAGCGATCGCCGTACGGACGCCGCTCACCATGCTCGCGGTTGTCTCGATACGGCCGACCATCACGCTGCGGACGGTCATCTCGCTGGGGGCGGTCGCCATACGAACGTCGCTCGCCCTGGTTGCGATCGCCCTGGTTGCGATCACGCTGATTGCGATCGCTCTGGTTGCGATCGCCCTGCCGACGGTCGTCATTGCGCCTCGAGGCGCTCGACGAATCGGAGTACCGAGGCTTCCGCTCGGAGCCCGAACGTCGATCGTGCGCGCCCTCGCCGTCCCGGCGGTCCCGCTGCTCTTCCGACATTCTGACTCCCTGTTTGCTTGTTAACGCAAGATGGCCACCCAACCTTGGGTGGCCATCTTACTTAAGAGAAGTCCGGCGGTGTCCTACTCTCCCACAGGGTCCCCCCTGCAGTACCATCGGCGCTGTGAGGCTTAGCTTCCGGGTTCGGAATGTGACCGGGCGTTTCCCTCA
>NZ_JAPSJA010000061.1 GCF_031178525.1 Microbacterium sp. | reverse complement strand
GGCGCCCGTGCGGCCAGACTCCCCGGCATCTTGGCGAGGATGCATGACCTGTGGAAACGCGAAAACCCCGGACTTCCGTGGAAATCCGGGGCTGTAGTGGCTCCGACGGGCGTCGATCCCGTGACCTCACGATTTTCAGTCGTGCGCTCTACCAACTGAGCTACAGAGCCGAGCGGCTGCAGTACTTGCCGCTTCCTAGACGAAAGGCCCTCTCGTGAAAGAAGGCCCGTCGCTCGGAGCGACCCTGACGGGACTTGAACCCGCGACCTCCGCCGTGACAGGGCGGCACGCTAACCAACTGCGCTACAGGGCCAAACTATGAAATTGTATCAGCTCGTGTGACCCCAACGGGATTCGAACCCGTGCTACCGCCGTGAAAGGGCGGCGTCCTAGGCCGCTAAACGATGGGGCCGGGGTGAACCTCGGGGCTCACGTGCCGACGATCCAGCATAAGGGGATCAATTCGGATTTTCCAATTCGGGGCGCGTCCTCCCGGATCCCGGGCGTTTCGCCACGCAGGATGAAACCGCCCCCGAACGGCGTCCGCGCACGTCCGAAGGTGGTGACCCTTGGTGTTCCTGCGACGGATGTTGTTAATGTGACTGGTGTGAAGCAGGCGAGCCACTTCCCGATGGACGCCCCCGAAGCTTCGGCAGAGCCGTGCGACTGCGCGCCCACCGAGGCCGAGCGGCGTCGACTGTGGACCCCGATCACGCGCCGCAGCGCCCTGACGCTCGCGGGCGTCGGAGCAGTCGCGCTCGGCGTCGGCCTCTCGCACGGGACGAGCGCCTTCGCGGTCACCTACAACCCCGACGACTACCCCTCGTGGGAGGACGTCGAGCGCGCCAAGAAGAACCAGGGCGACAAGGAAGCCGAGATCCGCCGGCTCGAGGACATGATCGCGCAGCTCACGCGGCGCGTGGAGGAGACCCGCGCCGCCGCGCAGCAGGCCGCGGACGAGTACTACGAGGCACAGCAGGCCTTCTACGAGCAGGCCTACCGCGCCGACGAGCTGCAGAAGCAGGCCGACGAGCAGGCGACGCTCGCCGAGACGGCGGCCACGAACGCCGCGCGCGTCGCGTCGCAGCTGTCCCGCGCAGGCGGCGACAGCACGTCGCTCGAGGTGCTGTTCGCCGGATCGGCCGCGAGCGCCGACGAGCTGCTCACCAAGCTCGGCCAGATGGACAAGCTGATCGGCGGCAGCGAGACGATCTACGCCGAGGCCGTCGCGGCCCGAGACTCGGCCCAGAACCTGTCGGATCAGGCGGCGGTCGCCCGCGACGAGCGCGATCGTCTGCAGAAGATCGCCGAAGAGAAGATGGTCGCGGCGCAGAACGCGCAGATCGCGGCCGAGCAGGCGCTCGCCGACCAGCAGGAGCACATGGTCACGCTCGAGGGCCAGCTCGCCGCCCTCCGGGACAACACCAAGAAGACCGTCGACGAGTACAAGGACGGCGTCGCCGCCAAGAAGGCGTACGAGGAAGAGCAGCGCCGCAAGGAAGAGGAGCGCCGCCGAAAGGCAGCCGAGGAGGCCGCCCGCCGCGCGCGCGAGGCGGCTGCGGCTGCCGCCGCGAACAACGGCGGTGGCGGCGGGAACAGCGGCGGTGGTGGCGGCGGCGGTGGAGGCGGCGGCTCCAGCACGGGTGGCCAGGCGGTCGGAAGCGGCTGGGCCCGCCCGAGCGACGGCTGGCGCACGTCGGGCTACGGCCCGCGCCCGCAGATGTGCGGCCCGAGCTACTGCGGATCCAAGATCCACGCCGGCATCGACCTCGCGGCCGGCTGCGGCGCCCCGATCTACGCCGCCGCGAACGGACGCGTCATCTACGCGGGCCAGCTCGGCGGCTTCGGCAACTACATCCGCCTCGACCACGGCAACGGGGTCGGCACCGGCTACGGTCACATCGTGAACGGCGGCATCATCGTCGGCTACGGCCAGCAGGTGCGCGCAGGTCAGGTCATCGCCTACGAGGGAAACACCGGCAACTCGTTCGGCTGCCACCTGCACTTCGAGGTCTACGTGGGCGGCGGCACGACCGATCCGGGCCCGTGGATGTCGGCCCGAGGCGTGAACACCTACTGACCCGCAGCGTCCGCATCTCCCGCGCGGGGACACCGCCCGTGCGGCACGCTGCCCGTAGCGCTCGGACGGACCGCTCACGCAGAAGGGGCCCATCCCGAAGGATGAGCCCCTGGTTCGCGGAGAGCTGCGCCGCGATCAGTCGCGGGTGTTGGGCGCCTCGCCCGCACCCTGCGTGCGGGTCTGCGCCTCGTGCTCGTCGAAGCGCTCGTAGGCCTCGCTCACCAGGCGCTCGGCCTCCGCGGCGTCGCCCCACTGGTCGACCTTGACCCACTTGTTGGGCTCGAGGTCCTTGTAGTGCTCGAAGAAGTGCTCGATCTCCTTCTTCGTGTACTCGGCGAGGTCGCCGATGTCCTGGATGTGGTCCCAGCGTGGGTCCTTCGCCAGCACGGCGATGACCTTGTCGTCGCCGCCGGCCTCGTCCTTCATCTTCAGCACCGCGACGGGACGAACCTTGACGCCGACGCCCGGGTACACGGCGTGGTCCATGACGACGAGCACGTCGAGCGGGTCGCCGTCCTCGCCGAGCGTGTTCTCGAAGAACCCGTAGTCGGTCGGGTAGCCGAACGTCGTGTACAGCACGCGGTCGAGGAAGACGCGGCCCGTGCCGTGGTCGACCTCGTACTTCACGCGGCTGCCGCGCGGGATCTCGATGACTGCGTCGTAGGCGCCCATGCCGGTTGCTCCTTGAGATTCGGGGGATCTGCCGCACCAAGCCTAGTTGCCGACTGACATAGCGTTGAGGCGTGCTCGATCCCGCCGTCGCCGCCACCCGGCTCGCCGTCCGCACGGCGCTGTCAGACCTCGCCGACGGATCCGTCGTCCTCGTCGCCCTGTCGGGCGGCGCCGACTCGCTCGCCCTCGCGGCGGCGACCGCGCACGAGGCGCGCGCCCGCGGCATCCGCGTCGGCGCCGTGACGGTCGATCACGGCCTGCAGGACGGGTCGGATCGGATCGCGCTCGCCGCGGCGCGCAAGGCCGCGGACCTCGGGATGGATACGACCGTGGTGCGCGTGGCGGTCGACGGCGCGGGCGGGCCCGAGGCGGCCGCGCGCGAGGCCCGGTACGGCGCCCTGCGCGACGCCGCGGCGGATGCGGGCGCGTCTGCCGTGCTGCTCGGGCACACGCTCGACGACCAGGCCGAGACCGTGCTGCTGGGTCTGGCGCGCGGGGCGGGCGCCACCAGCCTCGCCGGCATGGCGCCGTCCCGCACGGACGACCGCGGGCTGCGCTGGCTGCGTCCCTTCCTCGGGCTGCGTCGTCCCGTCACGCATGACGCGTGCGCCGCGCAGGGCCTCGAGGCGTGGCACGACCCGCACAACGTCGACGAGCGCTTCTCACGCGTCCGCGTGCGCGAGCGCATCCTGCCGGTGCTCGAGGCCGAGCTCGGTCCCGGCATCGCCGAGGCGCTCGCGCGCACGGCCGAGCAGCTGCGCGAGGACACGGCGGCATTCGCCGAGATGATCGACGAGACGATCGAGGACATCGTCGAGCATTCCGAGGCGGGGATCGCGGTGTCGGCCGCCGCGCTCGCCGCGAACCCTCCCGCCCTGCGGAACCGGATCATCCGCCACGTCGTGCAGAGCGAGTTCGGCATCGCGCTCACGCGCGTGCAGACGCTCGAGGTCGCGCGGCTCGCGACCGAGTGGGCCGGACAGGGGCCGATCGACCTGCCCGCGTGCATCGCGGCCCGCCGCGGCGGGCTGATCCACTTCACCGCGAGAGGCGCCTGAGCGCCCACGTAGACTCGACGCATGCGCGCGGCGGACATCCCGAACGACCTCAGCTCCGTCCTCGTCACCGAGGAGCAGATCGACGAGAAGCTCGCGGAGCTGGCCCGCCGGGTCGAGGAGGACTACGCCGGCCGCAAGCTGCTGCTGGTGGGCGTGCTGAAGGGCGCGGTCATGGTGATGGCCGACTTCGCGCGGCACCTGAAGCGCGACATCGCGATGGACTGGATGGCGGTGTCCAGCTACGGCAACTCCACGAAGTCCAGCGGCGTCGTGCAGATCCGCAAGGACCTCGACACCGACCTGAACGGCTGGGACGTGCTGATCGTCGAGGACATCATCGACTCGGGTCTCACGCTGAGCTGGCTGCTGGACAACTTCGCCTCGCGGGGCGCGGAGTCGATCGAGGTGCTCGCGCTGCTGCGCAAGCCCGAGGCGGCGAAGGTCGAGATCGACTGCAAGTACCTCGGCTTCGACATCCCGAACGAGTTCGTCGTCGGGTACGGCCTCGACTACGCCGAGCGCTACCGCAACCTGCGCGACGTCGCCATCCTCGCTCCGCACGTCTACGCCTGAGCAGCAGGCGTATGCAGGTACGCCGTGGGCGAATACCAGTCGGCACATAGGCGCCGCGGAGTAACGTGAAGCGCACGTCGCCTCGTCCCGCGACGTGCATCACAGGAGGGGCAGGGGGAGACCCCGGACCATGGACTTCAAGAAGCTGACCCGCAATCCGCTGATCTACGTCCTGCTGATCGGCGTGCTCCTCATCGTGGGGTTCTCGCTGATCTCGAGCCTGACCGGCACGAAGCAGATCACGACGCAGCAGGGTCTCGAGCTGCTCGCGGGCGACACGGTCGAGAAGGTGCTGATCACCGACGGCGACCAGCGCGTCGACCTCCAGCTCACGGATGCGTTCGAGGACGCGACGGCGGTGCAGTTCTACTACGTCGAGGCCCGCGCCGAGGAGGTCGTTGCGGCCGTCGAGAGCGCCGCGCCGGCGGACGGCTTCAACGACGCCGTGCCGCGCGCGACCTGGTTCGACAGCCTCCTGTCGCTGCTGCTGCCGATGCTGCTGCTCGGTGTGCTGTTCTGGTTCCTGCTGTCGAGCGCCCAGGGCGGCGGCGGCAAGGTCATGCAGTTCGGCAAGTCGCGGGCCAAGCTCGCGAACAAGGAGCACCCGGACGTGACGTTCGCGGATGTCGCGGGCGCGGACGAGGCGCTCGAGGAGCTGCAGGAGATCAAGGACTTCCTGAAGGACCCGGCGAAGTACCAGGCGCTCGGCGCCCGCATCCCCAAGGGCGTGCTGCTGTACGGCCCTCCCGGCACCGGCAAGACGCTGCTCGCGCGCGCCGTGGCGGGCGAGGCGGGCGTGCCGTTCTACTCGATCTCGGGCTCGGACTTCGTCGAGATGTTCGTCGGCGTCGGCGCGAGCCGCGTGCGCGACCTGTTCACGCAGGCGAAGGAGAACGCTCCCGCGATCATCTTCATCGACGAGATCGACGCCGTCGGCCGCCACCGCGGCGCCGGCATGGGCGGCGGTCACGACGAGCGCGAGCAGACGCTGAACCAGATGCTCGTCGAGATGGACGGCTTCGACCCCAAGGCGAACGTGATCGTGATCGCGGCCACGAACCGTCCGGACATCCTGGACCCGGCCCTGCTGCGCCCCGGCCGCTTCGACCGCCAGATCGGCGTGGACGCGCCGGATCTCGCCGGACGTCGCCGCATCCTCGAGGTGCACGGGCGCGGGAAGCCGCTCGCCGACAGCGTCGACCTCGACGTCGTCGCCCGCAAGACGCCGGGCTTCACGGGCGCAGACCTCGCGAACGTGCTGAACGAGGCCGCGCTGCTGACGGCGCGCTCGAACGCGCAGCTGATCGACAACCGCGCGCTCGATGAGGCGATCGACCGCGTGATCGCCGGCCCGCAGCGCCGCACGCGCGTGATGAACGACAAGGAAAAGCTCATCACGGCGTACCACGAGGGCGGTCACGCGCTCGCGGCGGCGGCGATGAACCACACCGATCCCGTCACGAAGATCACGATCCTGCCGCGCGGCAAGGCTCTCGGCTACACGATGGTGCTGCCGCTCGAGGACAAGTACTCGGTCACGCGCAACGAGCTGCAGGATCAGCTCGCGTACGCGATGGGCGGACGCGTCGCGGAGGAGATCGTGTTCCACGACCCCACGACCGGCGCGTCGAACGACATCGAGAAGGCCACGGGCATCGCCCGCAAGATGGTCACCGAGTACGGCATGACGACCGACGTCGGCCCCGTGAAGCTCGCCTCCTCGAGCGGCGAGGTGTTCATGGGTCGCGACATGGGTCACGGCCGGGAGTACTCCGAGCGGATCGCCGAGCGCATCGACCAGGAGGTGCGCGGGCTCATCGAGCAGGCGCACAACGAGGCGTACGAGGTCATCAACGCCAACCGCGAGGTTCTCGACCGCCTCGCGCTGGCACTGCTCGAGCACGAGACGCTCGACCACGTGCAGCTCGAGGACATCTTCAAGGACGTCCAGAAGCTGCCGCCGCGCCCGCAGTGGCTCTCCAGCGAGGAGCGCCCCGTCTCGCAGCTGCCGCCCGTGCAGATCCCGCGCCGTCCCCAGCCCGCCGGCGTCGCGGCTTCGGCCGCGGCCGAGCAGACGGCGAAGGCGACCGCCACGCGTCCCGCGACGGGGCAGGCACGCCCGGCGACGGCCTGATCCCGTCCTAGGATGAGCGGATGTCCGTCGACAGGAAGCGCGTCGCCGCGCTGACGCGGGAGCTGCTGGTCGCGATCGGAGAGGATCCGGATCGCCCGGGTCTGCGCCAGACCCCGCAGCGGGTCGCGGACGCGTACGCGGAGTTCTTCGCGGGCGTCGGCGAGGACCCGGCCGAGCCGCTGTCCCACACCATCAGCGTCGCGCAGGGCCCGGCCCCCGACACGCTGCCGTCGGGCGCCGTGCTGCTGCGCGACATCCGGTTCCGCTCGACCTGCGAGCACCACCTGCTGCCGTTCGCGGGGCACGCGCACATCGCGTATCTGCCTGGCGAGCAGGTCGTGGGGCTGGGCGCGCTGCCGAAGGTCGTGGAGATCCTCGCGGCGCGGCCCCAGGTGCAGGAGCGCCTCGGCGAGCAGATCGCCGACACGATCGCCTCGTCGCTGGACGCCCGCGGCGTGCTCGTCGTGCTGGACGCGGCACACCAGTGCGTCACGATGCGCGGCTCACGTCAGAGCGACAGCGCGACCCTGACAATCGCGGCGCGCGGCGTGCTCGCCGAGCCCGCCGCGCGCGCGGAGATCATCGCGCTCCTGGGTCGCGCATGACGCAGATCTGGGGCATCGTCAACGTCACACCGGACTCGTTCAGCGACGGCGGGCGCTACTTCGAGGCCGAGCACGCGATCTCGCACGGCCGGCTGCTGCGCTCGCAGGGCGCCGATGTGCTCGACGTCGGCGGAGAGTCGACCAGGCCGGGCTCCGAGCCCGTGGGCGCCGAGGAGGAGATCCGGCGCATCCTGCCCGTGATCGAGGCGCTCGCCGCAGACGGCGCCACGGTGAGCGTGGACACGTACCGAGCCGAGACCGCGCGCCTGGCGCTCGCGGCCGGCGCGCGGATCGTGAACGACGTGTCGGGCGGGCTCGCCGAGCCCGACATCCTGTCGGTGGCCGCGGACGCGCACGCTTTCGTCGCGCTCGGGCACTGGCGCGGACCGTCTGCCGACATGTACGCCAACGCGTCGTACGACCGGATCGGCGCGGAGGTCGCCGCAGAGCTGCGCGACCGTGCCGAGGCCGCCCTCGCGGCGGGCGTGCTGCGGGAGCGGATTATCCTCGATCCCGGCATCGGGTTCGCCAAGGCCGGCGAGCAGAACTGGACGCTGCTGCGCCAGCTGGACGAGGTGCGGCGGCTCGGGTTCCCCGTGCTGATCGGGACGTCCCGCAAGCGCTTCCTGGACAGCGCGCTCGGCGACGATGCGTCGGAGGCGCGCAAGGACCTCGCCACCGCGATCACGAGCGCGTTCGCCGCGCGGAACGGGCTGCACGCCGTGCGCGTGCACGACGTCTCCTCCACGCGTGACGCGATCGCGGTCATGGAGGCATGGGAGGGATGGGCATGAGCCGCAACAGCGCGTCCGGCCGGTCAGAGTCGTCCGGTGCCAGCTCGGCCGTGGCAGACTCTTCGCCTGTGGGCTCTCTGGACACCATCACGCTCACGGGGCTGCGCGCGTTCGGGCGGCACGGGGTGTTCGACTTCGAGCGCGAGAACGGTCAGGAGTTCGTGATCGACCTGGCACTCGGAGTGTCGACGAAGCGTGCCGCCAGGACCGACGACGTCGCCGACACCGTGCACTACGGGGAGCTCGCCGAGACGGTGGTGGCGATCGTCGGCGGCGAGCCGGTCAACCTCATCGAGACCCTGGCGCACCGGATCGCCGACGCCGTGATGCAGGACGAGCGCGTGCGCTTCCTCGCCGTCACGGTGCACAAGCCGCAGGCACCGATCCCGGCGCAGTTCGCGGACGTCGCGGTGACCGTGCACGCCGCGCGCGACCCGGAGGCCCGCCGGTGATGTCCCGCTTCGTGTCGGTTTCGGCGGATCCGTGTCCCCCTTCCGGTCGGAACAGCCCGCGCATTCCGGCACGAATCGGGACATGCCCCCGGGAGGGAGCCGCGTGAGCCGCGACCTGCGCCGCCCGCCGGGCCCGGCACCCGAGAGCGAGCCGCGCGAGACGGTGACCGCCGTCGTGGCGCTGGGAGCGAACCTCGGAGACCGGGCCGCCACGCTCGATGCGGCCTTTGCCGAGCTGCGGCGACTGCCGCTCGTGGACGAGGTCGTGCCGTCGACGCCGATCGAGTCCGTCGCGGTGACCCTCGACGGCCCGGATGAGACCGCGCCGGCCTACCTGAACGCGGTCGCGCTCGTGCGCACGCGGCTCGCGCCGTCGGTGCTGCTCGGCATGCTGCACGCGATCGAGGCCCGGCACGGCCGCGAGCGGCGCGAGCGCTGGGGTGCACGCACGCTCGATCTCGACCTGATCGCGTACGGCGACGTGGTCTCGGAGGACGAGCGGCTGCGCGTGCCGCATCCGCGCGCGCACGAGCGCGACTTCGTGCTCGCGCCGTGGCTCGAGGTCGATCCCGACGCCGTCCTGCCGGGCCACGGACGCGTCGCCGACGTGCTGGCGCGGCTGCGCGGAGGCGGGCGATGAGGCGCACATCGCCGCTCGGCCTGCTGGTGGCGGCCGTCCTCGGCGGCGGCATCGGGTTCGTCGTCGACCACGTGCTGACGATGTCGGGCCGGCCGACATTCAGCCCCGCGTGGGGCCTGCCGATCCTGCTGGCGCTGCTCGGCGCGCTGGCGCTCGCCCTCGCGTGGCCCGTGCGGCGATCCGTGCGCATCCCGGGTGCACCGCGGGTCGATCCGTTCCGCGCGGTGCGCATCGCGATCCTCGCGAAGGCGTCCAGCGTGGTCGGCGCGGTGTTCGGCGGCGGGGCCGCGGGCCTGCTGCTGTACGTCACGACACGGCCCGTGAGCCCGGGGCTAGGCTCGATGACGACGACCATCGCGACCATCGCGGCGGGTGCCGCGCTGGTGGTGGCGGCCCTGGTCGCGGAGCAGTTCTGCAGCCTCCCGAAGGATCCAGATGAGCGAGAATCAGACGACGCCGAGCCCGGAGCACCCGCGCACTGATCCGGCAGCGAGCGCCTCGCTCGCCGCGCCGGTTGCGCAGGAGCCGGCCGGGCAGCATCCGGTCGGGCAGCATCCGGTCGCGCAGGAGCCGGTCGCGCAGGAGCCGGTGGCGACGGACCCGGTCCTGGACGCGGGCACCTACACCGCGATCCGCGAGCCCCGCGCGTCGGGGCGTCTCGCCCTGGACGGCGCGTGGCACCAGATCTCTCCGAAGTACGTCGTGTCGCAGACCGTGCAGAACGCGATCTTCGTCGCGTTCGTGGCGGTCGTGGCGATCGTCGTCACGATGCTGTTCGACCACTGGTGGCCGTGGATACCGGCGGGGATCCTCATCCTCGTCACGCTCATCACGCAGCTCGTGCTGCCGCGCCAGGCCCGGGCGCTGGGGTACATGCTCCGCGCGGACGACCTCGTGTTCCGCAAGGGCATCCTGTGGCAGCGGATGATCGCCGTCCCGTACGGGCGCATGCAGCTGATCGACATCACGCACGGACCGATGGACCGCGCCTTCGGGATCGCCAAGCTCAAGATGGTGACGGCGGCGGCGACCACGGGCGTCGAGATCCCCGGTCTCGGCCGCGACGCGTCGGAGGCCCTGCGCGACACGCTCATCGAGGTCGCCGAGACGCGACGGACCGGACTGTGACAGACCCGCAGGTGCCCGACACCGTCGCGCCACCCGCCCTCGCGGGCGGCGGGTCGTCGTCGCTCGCCGACGGCGACTGGCACCGCCTGCACCCGCTCACCCCGCTGTTCCAGGGCGGCCTCGTGCTCATCGTGGTCGCGGGAATCGTCCTGTCGAACTTCCGCGACCACGCCGTGTTCTGGGTCGTGTCGATCTTCGCGCCGGGCGAGGTCGACGAGATCGACGGCGGCGAGGGCGAGTTCCTCGGCTTCCTGTTCGAGAACAACCTGATCCTGCTGGGACTCGCCATCCTGCTGGCGGCGATCCTGGTGCTGATCGCCGTCTTCTGGGTCGTGTGGCGCTTCCACCAGTTCCGCATCACGGGGGATGACGTCGAGGTGCGCAAGGGGATCGTGTTCCGCTCGCACCGGCGCGCCCCGCTCGACCGCGTGCAGGGCGTGAACCTCACGCGGCCCTTCCCCGCCCGGCTCATCGGCATGGCGAAGCTCGAGGTGGTGGGCGCCGGCACCGACGCCAACGTGCCGCTCGAGTACCTGTCGACCGACCGCGCCGAGCAGGTGCGCGCCGACATCCTGCGGCTCGCCTCCGGTGCACGCGCCGCGCGGCAGGCCGCGCGGGACGCGGCCTCCGGCGTGCAGACCGGCGTGCGCGGCCGGCTCGTCGACGCGCTGAACAGCGGCGTCACCGGGATGATCGAGGGCGTCGACAACACCGACGTGGCGCCGGAGAGCGTCGTGAAGATCCCGGCCGGCCGGCTCGTCGCGGCGCAGCTGCTGAACGGCGCGATGTGGATCGTGCTGTTCGCCGTGATCTGGCTCACGAGCGTGCTCGTGCCGCTGCTGCTCGCCGACACGGGATCCGAGCGCGTCGTGATCTCGCTCGGCGTCGGCCTCGGCACGGGCATCCCGATGGCGTTCGCCGCGATCGCCATCACGTGGTCGCAGATCTCGAAGTCGCTGCGCTACGCCATCGCACCCACGCCCGACGGCGTGCGCGTGACGTTCGGTCTGTTCACGACCGTCACCGAGACCTTGCCGCCCGGGCGGATCTTCGCGGTCGAAGTGTCGCAGTCGCTGCTGTGGCGTCCGTTCGGCTGGTGGACGGTCAAGATCAACCGGATGAGCGGCAAGAGCGCCGTCGAGCAGCAGTCGGGGAGCGGGCAGCAGTTCAACACGGTGCTTCCCGTCGGCACACGCGCCGATGTCGAGCGCGTGCTGTCGCTGATCCTCCCCGGCGTGCCGGACGCCGATGCGCCGCTGCTGTGGGACCACGGTCTGCTCGGCCCCATGGCGGGTCAGCCGGACCCGTATCGCACGATCCCGCGGCGCGCATGGTGGCGTCGGCCGGTGTCGTGGAAGCGGCACGGCTTCGCGCTCACGCCCTACGCGCTCGTGCTGCGACGCGGCGTCGTCTGGCGCAAGCTCGCGCTCTTCCCGCTCGCGCGCCTGCAGGGCGTCTCGATCCAGCAGGGACCCGTCGACCGGTGGCAGCGTGTGGCGGCCGCGCAGGTGCACACCGTGCTGGGACCGGTGTCCGGGCACGTCGTCGGACTCGAGCGCGACGACGTGATCGGGCTGCTCGAGGACACGAGCCGCGGCGCGGTCGCGGCCGCGGCGGCTGATCAGTCGCACCGCTGGCTGCAGCACCTGTCCGCGCCCGAAGCCGCGCCCGATGCCGCGCCCGACCTGGCACCCGTCCCGCCGGTTGCGGCGCCGGTCCCGCCCGCGGCGGCCCCGGTCCCGCCCGCGGCCGACCGGGGGCCGGTGACGTGAGGCGCGACGGACGGCTCGGCGTCGGCATCATCGGCGCGGGTCGCGTCGGTCCCGTGGTCGGCGCGGCGCTCGCCGGCGCCGGCCATGCACTGACG
>NZ_JAPSJA010000276.1 GCF_031178525.1 Microbacterium sp. | reverse complement strand
TCGCGGCGATCACGCGTTCGCGGGGGGAGATCCGCGCCATCCGCACCGGTTCGTGGGCGCAGATCGCGCCGTTGCGGGCGACGAACGCGCAGCTGCGCGAGCATCAGGACCCCGACGACGGCGAGCCGGTGATCCGCCGCGAGCTGCGGTTCTTCTCGGGCGGTGGCGCCTGGGCCGTCCTCGGAGCGCTCGCGGTCTCCGTGCTGGCGTTCCTGCCCCTGCTCGCGTGGCCGGTGCTGGGAGGCGGCGCGCTGCTGCCGTTGCGGGACACGCTCGCGGGCCTGTGGGAGGACGCCTCGTACGGCGCGCGCGCGACCGGGATCGATGCGGTGGGCCCCGCCGACCCGTTCGCGGGCCTGGTCGCCGTCCTCGGCTCGCTATGGCCCGCGCGGCCCTCGTTCGCGCTCGTGATGCTGTGGGTGCTCGCGCTGCCGCTCGCGGTTCTCGGGGGCTGGTTCGCCGCCACGCGCGTGTCCGAGCGGTCGGGCGTGCGCGCCACCGCCGCCGTGGTGTGGGCGCTCGCGCCGACGTTCCTCGTCGCGCTCGTGGAGGGCCGTCCCGCGGCCGTGCTGCTGCACCTGCTGCTGCCGTGGCTGTTCTTCACCGCGACGGTCGCGCACCGCTCATGGGGCGCCGCCGGTGCGGCGTCCATCCTGCTGATCGGGGTGCTCGCGTGCGCGCCCTCGCTCGCGCCCGGGATCGCCGTGCTGTGGGTCCTGGCGCTGCTGCTCGCGCTCGCGTTCCGGATCCGACGCGGCCTCGCTCGCGTGCTGTGGCTGGTCGTGCCGAGCGTCGCGTTCTTCCTGCCGCTCGTGCAGACGCAGGTGTCGCGCGGCACGCCGTGGGCCCTGCTCGCCGATCCCGGCCGCCCCTGGGCGGGGCCGGGGGCGGGGGAGCCCATGCTGCTCGCGACGGGTTTCCCCACGGCCGATCCCGGCGGGTGGGGAGCGCTGCTGACGTGGTTCGGCGCGACCGATCCGGTGACCTTCTGGGTTCCGCTGCTGCTCGTGCCGCTCGCGCTGCTGGCCCTCGCGGCGCCGCTCACGCCTCGCTGGCGGGCGGGGATCGGCGCGGTCGTCGTGGCGGTCGTGGGGCTGGTCGCGGCACACGTCTCCGCGGGCGTGCAGGTGACTGCGAGCGAGTCCGCCCCCGTGCCGGTCTGGCCCGGCAGTGCCCTGAGCCTCGCGTGGCTCGGCGTGGTCGCCGCGGCCGCCGTGACCCTCGACGCGGGGATCCGGCGGCGCGGCCGGTCCGCGCTCGCGGGTCTGGTCGCCGCGGCGTGCGTCGCCGTGGTCGCGGTTCCGGCGCTCACGGCGCTCGCCCGGGATGAGGCGCAGCTGACGAACGGGCCCGCATCGACGCTGCCCGCCTACGTCACCGCGCGTGCAGCCGACGAGCGCGATCTCGGCACGTTCGTGCTGACGGCGCAGCCCGACGGCGGGGTCGCGGCCCGGCTCGTCTGGGGAGCGAGCGAGACGCTCGGCGGGCAGTCGTCGCTGCTGGCGACCGATCCGCGCGTGGACGAGGAGGATCGGATGCTGGCCGAGATCGCGACCGACCTCGTCAGCGCGAGCGCGGGGGAGGTCCAGGACCGGCTCAGCGAGGCCGGCGTGCGCTTCGTGCTGCTGACCGCGGGTGCCTCCGGCACGGCGGAGTCGGACGCCGCCCGCATGCGGCGGCTCGACGCGATCACGGCGATCGATCAGCGTGCGGGCTTCGTGCGCGTCGGCGAGACGGCGAAGGGCGTGCTGTGGCGGCTGGACGCGGACCCGCTGCCGCGACCGGGGCTGGATGAGCAGGCGCAGACGACAGCCCGCTGGATCGCGACCGCGCAGGGCGTCGCGCTGCTCGTCGCGCTGCTGCTCGCGGTGCCGACCTTCGCCTCGCGGCGCGAGGCGCGACGCGTGCCGCGCGTCGTCGGGCGCGGCTACGAGGAGGCGGACGCATGAAGCTCAGCGACCTGACGCTCACGGGCGCGCAGCGAACGCTCGGTGCGCGACTGATCGTCGGCGCGGTGACCGCGCTCGGCGCGGTTGCCGCGGTGACGGCCGCGGCGGCCCTGCCCTGGCCAGCGGTCACCACGCCGCCCGCATCCGTCGAGGTCACGCCTGCGCCCGCCGAGACCGTGCTGTCCTGCGACGGCCCGGTGCTCGCGCTCGGTCGCGCGGTGGACGATGCGGGATCGCTCACCGTCGCCGGCGAGAGCCGGATCACGGCCGGAAACGACCGGGGCGAGCGCCCCGAGTCCGACGTCATCGCGCAGCCGACCGTCGCGGGCGAGGCGGCGACGACGCGCTACGTGCAGCGCCCGGAGGGCCGCGAGGCGGTGTCGGCGGCGGCCGCCGCCTCCGCGAGCGTGTCCGACTCCGATCTGGCGGGATTCACGGCCTCGGCCTGCCGGCCGCCGCAGATGGAGTCGTGGCTCGTGGGAGGCGAGACCGAGACGGGAACCACCGGCATCCTGCTCGTCGCCAACCCGGGGGACGTGGACGCGACCGTGCAGATCACGGTCTACGGCGCGGCGGGCGCTGTGACGCCGCCGGGCGGCGCCGCCGTGCCGATCCCGGCGCGCACCCAGGTCGCGCTCCCGCTCGCGGGGCTCGCGGGCGGCGAGCAGAGCCCCGTGCTGCGTGTCACGGCCACCGGCGCGCCCGTTCGCGCGAGCCTGCAGTCGACGCTGATCCGCACGCTCGATCCGGGTGGCATCGACAATCAGTCGGCCGTGCGTCCGGCGACGATGCAGGTGATCCCCGGCCTGCGGATCGTCGGAGGCGCCACCGAGACCGAGGGGGCCGCCACGATCGCACGGCTGCTGTCGGAGAGCGACACCACGGCGACCATCACGGTGACGGCGGAGGACGGCTCCTCCGCCCGAGAGCCGGAGCCCGTCGAGCTCACCGCCGGCGCGCCGCTCGAGGTCGATCTGGGCAGCCTCGAATCCGGCGCATACACCGTGACGGCGACGGCCGAGGCCCCTCTCGTGGCGGCCGTGTGGCAGACGACGGGCTTCGGCGCGGACGCCGACTTCGCCTGGAACACCGCGGCGCCCGCCGTGA
>NZ_JAPSJA010000275.1 GCF_031178525.1 Microbacterium sp. | reverse complement strand
CCGAGGGCTGATCAGGGTCGGTATGCTCGACTCGGTCGCCGGATGCCCGGCGGCGTCGCCGGCTTAGCTCAGTTGGTAGAGCACCTGTCTTGTAAACAGGGGGTCATCGGTTCGAACCCGGTAGCCGGCACCACGAAGACCGCGGCAGACGCGGCACGTCGAGCGCCGCGGAATCCGCGCGCAGCAGATGACAATGGCCGTGTGAACGCGCTGCTTCTGCCCGCTCTCGGGCTGCTGGCTCTGAACGCCTATGCGCTGGTGCTCGTCATGGTGCGGGGACCGCTGTTCCGCACGCGCGTGTACCGTCCGATGCTGCTGAACATCGCGCTGTCGGTGGCCCCCGCGGTGACCCTGATGCTCGTCGTCGTGCTGCTGCTGGCGATCGTGGAGTTCTTCCCCTCCGCCGTCGCGCTCTGGGCCGTGATGCTCGTCGGCGCAGCGACCTGGCTTCTGCTCCTGCCGAACTCCGCCTACCTCGTCACCGAGCTCAATCTCTCTCACCGCCGCGCGGGGGAGGAGGTCCCGCTCTGGTACGACATCATCCTCGTGCTCACGCTGGCGATGTCCGGCGTTCTGAACACGCTCGCGAACGTCGCGCTCGTGCAGCTGCTGACCGTCGCGATCGCGCGCCCGAACACCGCCCACCCGTTGCTGAGCCCGACGTTGTGGCTCGCCGCGGGGGCGACGCTCCTGCTCGTGTCCCTCGGCATGTATCTCGGCCGCTACATCCGTTTCAACAGCTGGGACCTCCTTCGCCCCAATAGGTTCGCGCGGAAGCTGTTCGGCCACTTCGCAGAGCCAGGCAACGCGTCGGCGGCCGCCGGATTCGTCGTCACGCATACGGTGTTCCTCGGCATCCTCTACGCGATCGTCGCAGCCCCGGTGCTGCTCGTCATCCTTCCCTGACTCTCGCGTCCCGGCACGGCGCCTACCGGCCGGTCGTGCGCTGCAGCCAGGCGGCGAACGTCTCGGTCCCGATCTCGGCCCCGTCGCCGGGGAGCAGGGTGCCGTCGCGCTGCGCCTTTCCGAGCGGGCCGGGCAGGGCGACGCCGGGGACCCAGCCCCGGTGCCCGGACGCACGCGCCCAGCGCCGCACCATGTCGACGAGCGACTCCTCACGGGGGCCCGCGAGCTCGACGTATCCGCCGCGAGCGGGGGACTCCGCGAGGTCGACGAGGCGGGAGGCGACCTCGCGGGCCGCGATGGGCTGCGTGCGCATCTTCGGCGCGAGGTGCAGGGGGCCGGCCTTGGCGGTCGCGTGGATCTGTCCCGCGAACTCGTGGAACTGCGTCGCGCGCAGGATCGTCCAGGGCAGCGAGCCGGCCTCGATGGCCACCTCCTGCGCCCGCTTGCCCGCGTAGTAGTCGAACGGCGCGCGATCGACCCCCACGATCGAGAGGGCAACGTGCCGCTCCACGCCGGCACGCTGCTCGGCTGTCAGCAGCGTCCGAGTGGTGGCCTCGAAGAACCGCGTCGAGGCGTCGGCCTTCATCGTGCCCACGTTCGTGACGTCGATCACGACGGTGGCGCCCACCACTGCGTCGTCGAGCCCGGTGCCGGTGGTCAGATCGATGCCCCGCGACCGCGCCAGGACGACCGTCTCGTGGCCTCGCCGGCCGAGCTCCTCGGCGACGAGTGTGCCCATGAGCCCCGTGCCTCCTGCGACTGCAACCCTCATGTCGATCCCTTCTGTTCTGCCGTGACAAGCTTCTGCTGATTCGACGACGCGCGCGTCCGAATCGTGAGGCTCACGTTCCGACCGGCCATCTCGTCGTGATGAGAGAGAGCACGACCGCTCGCGCTGCGGGCAAGCGGTCTGGGACGAATCGCGCTCGACGCCGACGTCCGGGAAGCTGTGAGCGGCGCCGGAACGGACCCCCGGGCCGCGATCCCGGGGCGGAGGAGTCCATCATCCTCGAGAGCGGTCCGGGGAGTGGAACCCATCATGAACGGAGACGTCGGATGCCGGATGACGGCGGGACCGCGGCGCTCGAGGCCGAGCGCCCGGCGCTGCGAGGCCTTGCGTATCGCATGCTGGGCAGCCTCAGCGACGCCGAGGACGCCGTGCAGGACGCGTTCCTGCGCTGGGTGCGGCTCAGTGCCGATCAACGCGCGGCGATCGAGAACCCGGGCGCGTGGATGATGCGCGTCACGTCGCGCATCTGCCTGGACATGCTGGGATCGGCGCGCGCCCGTCGGGAGACCTACGTAGGGCCGTGGCTTCCCGAACCCGTCCCTGCCGGCGCGGATCCGGGCCTCACGGGAGATCCGCTCGATCGCGTCACGCTGGACGACTCGGTGAGCATGGCGCTGCAGGTGGTGCTCCACACCCTCACGCCGGCCGAGCGCGTCGCGTTCGTGCTGCACGACGTGTTCGAGCTGCCCTTCGCGCAGATCGCCGCGACGGTCGGTCGCTCGGTCGATGCGACGAGGCAGCTGGCGTCCTCCGCTCGCCGCAAGGTGCGCTCGCGCACGGACGACGTGGCGCCGCGGGAGCGGCACGACGAGGTCGCCGCCGCCTTCGCGGCCGCGACCGGCGCCGGCGACTTCGCGGCGCTGGTGGCGATCCTGGACCCGGACGTGACGCTCACCTCGGATGGCGGCGGCAAGGTCAGCGCCGCCCGCCGCCCGGTTCTCGGCGCCGTCAACGTCGCCCGCTTCATCCTGGGCGTGCTCACTCAGCGCCCGGACGTGCAGGTCGAGCCGATCGCGACCGCGGACGGTCTGGGCTTCATCGTCAGCGAGCACGGCGTCGTCGACACCGTGATCGTGCTCGGCGTGCGTCGCGACAGGGTGTCGGACGTCTGGCTCGTGCGGAACCCCGACAAGCTCACGAGCTGGCGCTGATCTCCCGTGGCGCTGAGCGTCACCCTGCTCATCCCTCAGCGGAGGAGCTCGCGCTGACGATCGCGCCATCGGCACGGCCTACGCTGGGCCCATGCGGCATCCGGACGCGCTGGTGATCGGCGAGGCACTGGTCGACGTCGTGCATCGCGACGGCGCGGTGGCAGAGCACGTCGGCGGCAGTCCCGCCAACGTGGCGCTCGGGCTCGGGCGGCGGGG
>NZ_JAPSJA010000274.1 GCF_031178525.1 Microbacterium sp. | reverse complement strand
CGAGGCGGAAGCGGATGCGGGTGCCGGGCGGCAGCTGCCCGGCGAGGTCGAGGTCGGCGTCGATCACGGCGCCGATGATGGGATACCCGCCCGTGAGCGGGTGATCGGGAAGGAACAGCACCGGCTGTCCGTCGGGCGGCACCTGGATCGCGCCGGTCACCGCGCCTTCGCTCGGCAGCTCGCCCGGGATCGCGCGCTCGAGCGGCGCCTCGCCCTCGAGCCGGATGCCGACGCGATCCGAACGCGGCGTGACGAGCCACTCCTGCGCGAGCAGCGTGCGCACGCCGTCGTCCGTGAACCAATCGTCGCGCGGCCCGCGCACGATCCGCAGCTCGACCTGGTCGCCGGCAGCGGGAAGCGGTGAGCGCGGCGCGGGGTGCGGCTCGACCGCGAACGGCGCGGCCGCCGGCCCACGCAGCGGGATGACGGTTCCCGCGGCGAGCGGCGAGCCGCCGAGCTCCTCCGCGCCGAGCCCGGCGAGCGTGTCGCTCGCGAGGCTGCCGAGAGCGGGCTCGAGGTCGAGCCCACCGCGCACCGCGATGACCACGCGCAGACCGTCGCGCGCGACCCCGAGACGCAGCTCGTCGCCGTCGTCGACCGCGGCCGGAACGCCGTCCGTCACCGGGAGCTCCACTCCGTCGGGCCGGACGACGACGGGATCCATCGCCGCGCCCGCGACCGCGACCACGCCCGCGCCGCGGAAGCGCAGGACGGCCCCGCCGCCCGCGAGCTCCAGCGCGGCGTGTGCCGGGTGGTTGCCCACGGCGCGGTTCGCGCGGCGCAGCGCGCGCCGATCGGCGGCGCCCGAGGCGGACACGCCGAGTGCCGCGTTCCCCGGGCGCCCGAAGTCCTCCACCACCAGCTGCAGGCCGGGCCGCACGACCTCGACGGCGAAGGGGCCGTCGTGCGCGGCGGGCGCGGGATGCGGGGCGGCCGAGACGCGCTCTCGGCCCGCGCGCTCGAAGCGGACCGCCGTGCCGGGAGCGAACAGCGCGGGCGGGTCGCGGCGGAGGTCCCACATCACGGCGTCCGTACGACCGATCAGCTGCCAGCCGCCGGGACTCTCCCGCGGGTACACCCCCGAGAACGTGCCCGCGAGCGCGACGGAGCCGGCGGGGATGCGGATGCGCGCGGTCGGACGTCGCGGCACGTCGAAGACCGGGTCGTTCCCCACGAGGTAGCCGAAGCCCGGCGCGAATCCCGTGAACGCGACGCGCCAGGTCGCGCCCGTGTGACGGGCGACCACCTCGTCCTCGCTGAGCCCCAGGATGCGCGCGACCTCGGCGAGATCCTCGCCCCCGTAGTGGACGGGGATCACGACCGACCCCGTCTCTCCCCCGGCACCCGCGACGTGCTCGAGCCGTGCGATCCGGCTCGAGAGGTCTGTCGCCGTCACGGCGGTGGGATCGAACCGCACGAGCACCGTGCGCGCGGCCGGGATCAGCTCCGTCACCCCCGGCAGGGCGGCTGCGGCGAGCGCGGCGTGAAGGCGCATCGCGCCATCGATGTCATCCTCCTCCACGAGCAGCGCCCGGTCGGAGGCGGTCAGCACGCGCCTCACGCCAGGTACTCCGCATCCGGCACGTCGGTGACGAACATGTGCCCGGGCGCATGCGTCAGCGCGAACGGCGGGCGCGAAGCCATGATGGCCGCCTGCGGCGTGACGCCGCACGCCCAGAACACGGGCACCTCGCCGGCGCGGATCTCCGGAGCGTCGCCGAACTCGGGCGCATCGATGTCGGCGATGCCGAGCGAGGCGGGGTCGCCCACGTGCACGGGCGTGCCGTGCACCGCAGGGTAACGGCCGGAGATCGTCACGGCGTCCGCGACCCGCTCGGCGGGGATCGGCCTCATCGACACCACGAGGTCCCCGCGCAGCCGCCCCGCAGGGGCGCATCGCCGTGCGGTGCGGTACATGGGCACGTTGCGGCCCAGCTCGCGGTGACGGATCGGGATGCCCGCGTCGTCCAGACCGGCCTCGAACGTGAAGCTGCACCCGATCAGGAACGAGACGAGGTCGGGATGCTCCTCCCACGCCGCCGACGCATCCTTCGTCTCCTCGACCAGCTCCCCGTCGCGCCAGACGCGATACGCGGGGATGTCCGTGCGAAGATCGGATCCGGGTGCCATGCGAGACTCGACGGTCCCCGCCTCCAGCACCTCGAGCACCGGGCAGGGCTTGGGATTGCGCTGCGCGAACAGCAGCACGTCGTACGCCCAGTCGGCGGGAACGGCGATCAGGTTCGCCTGCACGAGGCCGTGCGCGACGCCGCTCGTGGGCGCCACGCGGCCGGCACGATACGCGGCCCTCGCGGCCCGCGCCTCCGCGACCGCGTCGGCGCGGGTCACGCCGCCTCCCCCGCGAACGGCGCGATCCGGATCCCCTCCGCCTCGAGCAGGTCGCGCGTGGCGCGAGCCATCTCGATCGCCCCGGTGCTGTCGCCGTGCACGCAGATCGACGCCGCGCGCACGGGGACGAGGCTGCCGTCGACGGCCTCGATGACCCCCTCGCGCGCGAGCCGCAGCATCCGCGCCGCGACGAGCTCGGGATCGTGCAGGACGGATCCCGGCTCGGTGCGCGAGACCAGCTCGCCGCCCGGCGTGTACGCGCGGTCGGCGAACGCCTCGGCGGCCGTCGCCAGCCCCGCCCGCTCGGCGACATCGATCGCCACGCCGCCCGCCAGGCCGAGCATCACGAGCGACGGGTCGACCGCGCGGATCGCCGCGACGACATCCCGTGCCTGCCGCTCGTCGCGCGCGATCGTGTTGTACAGCGCCCCGTGCGGTTTCACGTACCGGACCGCGCCGCCGGCAGCGCCTGCGAGTCCCATCAGGGCGCCGAGCTGGTACTCCACGTGCGCCTGGAGCGTCGCCGAGTCGACGTCCATCGCCTTCCGCCCGAAGCCCTCGTAGTCGCGGTACCCCGGGTGGGCGCCGATCGTCACGCCACGCGCCACGGCCGATTCCAGGGTCTGCCGGATCCCCTCCGGGCTGCCCGCGTGGAAACCGCACGACACGTTGGCGCTGCTGACGATGCCGAGCATCGCCGCGTCGTCCGCGACCACGCGATCCGGAGTGT
>NZ_JAPSJA010000060.1 GCF_031178525.1 Microbacterium sp. | reverse complement strand
CGGCGCCCGAGTAAGCGGCCATCAGGTTCGAGTAGCCGAAGGTGATGGCGGCCTGACCCAGCGTGAACGGCTGCTGGTCGGGCGGCAGCGCCCAGTTGCTCGTGACGACCTCGGGGTCGGGCAGCCCTCCGCCCTCCAGCAGCTGCTGCTCGATCTCGTACCAGCCGGCGATGTCGTCGGCGTCGACGCCGAGCTGACCCTCCCAGTCGTACATGCCGGTCTCGGTGAGCTGGCTCGTGTAGGTGCCCAGCATGTCCTGGATCCGCAGGTCGATGCCGTAGATCGGCTGGCCGGCCTCGTTCTCCAGCTCCGCGCTGCCGATCTCGTTCGCGGCCTCGATCAGGTCGTCCCAGGTCCAGCCCTCGGTGGGCACCTCGACCCCGGCCTGCTCGAAGATGTCGGTGTTCACGAACGCCGCGGTCGCGTTGCCGCCGGTGGGAAGGCCGTAGAGCGTGTCGTCGACCGTCGCGCTCGTGAGCGAGAAGTCGGGGTAGTCGGACGTGTCGAGCTGGTCGGACACCTCCGCGAAGTCCAGCAGCGCGCCGAGCTCGCCGTACTCCTGCGGTTTGGCGCCGCCCAGGGCGAACACGTCGGGCGCGGTCTCGCCGCCGGCGCCGAAGTCGGTCGCGAGGCGATTGAAGAGGTCCTCGGGAGCGCCCACGGGCGTCTGCGTGACGGTGATGTTCGGGTGCTCGGCCTCGAAGAGGTCGATCACCTCGCCGAACAGTGCGGCGCGGGCGTCGTCACCCCACCACGACATCTCGAGCGTGACCTCCTCGTCGGAGGGGGCCGGCTCCGCGCCGCCGCCACCGCCGCCGGAGCATCCGGTGAGGACGAGCGCGGTCGCCGCGGCGAGCGAGCCGAACGCCGCGAGCTTGGGGGTGCCTGTGGTCGCGCGCGACCTGCTGATACGCATCATTGCGCCTCGATTCGGGAAGAGACGGCCGTCAGAGCCGCCGGTGTACCGGGTGCGGGACGGACGGCGGAACTGTTGTGCAGCCGTCCGGGCGACTCTCCGGCGCGGACCGGAGAAACCGCTTTCACGGAAAATAGCACCCGCCGCCGCAGGGTGTCAACGACGATGTGGTGACCGCGAACAAATGGCGCGGGCGCCCTCAGGATCGCGGCGCGGTGGTCGACGCCCGCAGCTCCAGGCGGGGCTGGAACACGACATCGTGACCGGGCTCCTCCCCGCGGATCAGGGCGTGCATGCGGTTCCACGCCACCACCCCGAGGTCGGCGTGCGACACGGACGCGGTCGTCAGCGCCGGATCGAGGTACTGCGCGAGCGGGATGTCGTCGAAGCCCGTGACGGAGATGTCGCCCGGGACGCTCAGGCCGAGCCGGCGCAGGCCGCCGATGAGACCGATGGCCACCAGATCGTTGAAGGCGAGCGCCGCCGTGGCCCCGCTGTCCCTCACGAGCGGAGCCGCCGCGCGGCCCTCTTCGGACGCCGCCCCGGCAGGGATCCGTGCGATGCGCACGTCCGGATGCTCGCGCGCGAAGTCGTCGAGGCCGCGCTCTCGGTGCGCGTTCGACGCGCTCCGCTCGGGTCCGTAGACGTACGCGAGATGCCGATGGCCGAGCGCGTACAGATGTGCGGCGATCGCGGCGATGCCCGTCCGGTAGTCGATCGAGAGCGACGGCGCGACGGCCGGGCGCACGGCGTCGGGCAGACGCCGATTGATGAGCACGAGCGGGTGCAGTCGCTCGACGAGCGCCACGAGCTCGTCCTCGGGCATGCGCGGCGCGCACAGGACGATGGCGTCCGTGCGCCGGCGGATCTCGGTCGCGAGCAGCGGCTCCTCGCTCGGCGACTCCCCCGAATCGGCGATGAGCACGCGATAGCCGTCGCGCGCCGCGGTCTTGCTGAGCCCCGCGAGCACCGACTGGAAAGCGGGGTTCGCGAGATCCGGCACCATGAACGCGATCGCGTGCGTGCGGCCCAGCGCGAGGCTGCGAGCGAGCGGGCTCGGCGCGTACGCGAGCTCGTCGGCCGCGGCGCGCACCCGCTCGGCGATCTCCTCCTCGCCCGCGAACCGGCCGTTCATGATGCGCGACACCGTGGCCGGCGAGACCCCCGCGCGGCGCGCGACATCCGCGATGGTGACGTGCTCGCGACCTGCGGCCATCCCAGCCCCTCCTTCTCCGACGATCGCGTCGGATCCGTCCCCACGATATCGGCGGCCATTTGACGTGACGGCCGCGACGTGCTGATAATCATGACACCTGAGAAACCGCTTTCACGGCCCGTGTCCCGACGGGCGAGAGCAAGAGCCGGTTTCGCGTTGACGAGGAGGTCAAGTGAGCAGTCTCGGCGAGCTCCGCACGATCGCGCTGCGGCGCACGGGCGACGCGCCGCGCGTGAAGGAGAAGTACCCGGACAACAAGGCCGCGGT
Source organism: Microbacterium sp. (assembly GCF_031178525.1). Lineage (GTDB taxonomy): Bacteria > Actinomycetota > Actinomycetes > Actinomycetales > Microbacteriaceae > Microbacterium. Next base: position 9,702 of record NZ_JAPSJA010000060.1, on the reverse strand, counting down.
GCTGTTCCTCCTCCCCTGGCTCGTCGGCATCATCGGCCTGACGATCGGACCCATCGCGGCGTCGCTGTTCCTGTCGTTCACGGAGTACAACCTGTTGCGTCCGCCCGAGTGGACGGGGCTGGACAACTTCACGGCGATGTTCGCGGATCCGCGGTTCTGGAACTCGATGCGCGTCACGATCGTGTACGTCGTGGTGGGCGTGCCGCTGCAGCTCGCGCTCGCGCTGGGCCTGGCGATCCTGCTCGACAAGGGCATGCGCGGCCTGTCGTTCTACCGCTCGGTGTTCTACTTGCCGTCGCTGCTGGGCGGTTCCGTGGCGATCGCGATCCTGTGGCGCCAGGTGTTCGGCAAGGAGGGCCTGGTCAACGGCTTCCTCGCCTGGTTCGGCATAGAGGGCCCCGGCTGGATCGGCCATCCGGACTTCGCGCTCGGCACGCTGATCGTGCTGCACGTGTGGACGTTCGGCTCTCCCATGGTCATCTTCCTGGCCGGGCTGCGACAGATCCCCGAGATGTATTACGAGGCCGCGTCCATGGACGGCGCGGGCCGCTTCCGGCAGTTCTTCTCGATCACGTTCCCACTGCTCACACCGGTGATCTTCTTCAACCTCGTGCTGCAGATCATCTTCGCGTTCCAGTCGTTCACGCAGGCCTACGTGGTCTCCGGCGGCACCGGCGGACCGGGCGACGCGACCATGTTCTTCACGCTGCTGCTGTACAAGGAGGCCTTCACCGAGCTCGACATGGGCTACGCCTCCGCCATGGCGTGGTTCCTCGTGCTCGTGATCGCGGCGTTCACGGCGTTCAATTTCTGGCTTTCGAAGTACTGGGTGTTCTATGACGACTGAGACCGAGACCCTCATCCGCCCGACCGCCGCGCCACTCCCCCGGCGCCGCGCGGGCGCCCGAGCCGGCGCGCTGCGCTCCATCGGCAAGCACGCGCTGCTGGCCGCGGTGTCGATCCTGATGATCTACCCGCTGCTGTGGCTCGTCGTGTCGAGCTTCAAGCCCAACGCGGACATCTTCCGGGACCTGAGCCTGTTCGCGACGAACCTCACGACCGAGAACTACGTCAACGGCTGGAACGACCTGCAGCACCCGTTCGGCCAGTTCCTGCTGAACTCGGCGATCATCGCGATGGGCGCGATCGTCGGCAATCTGATCTCGTGCTCCATGGCGGCATACGCCTTCGCGCGGCTGCGGTTCCGCTTCCGCAACCTCGCGTTCGCGATCATGCTCGGCTCGATCATGCTGCCGTTCCAGGTGCTGCTCGTGCCGCAGTTCATCATCTTCAAGGAGCTCGGCTGGCTCAACACGTTCCTGCCGCTGATCGCGCCGAAGTTCCTCGCGACCGAGGCGTTCTTCATCTTCCTGATGGTGCAGTTCATCCGGGGCCTGCCGAAGGAGCTGTTCGAGGCCGCGCGCATCGACGGCGCGGGGCACCTGCGCAGCTACTTCCAGATCACGCTGCCGCTGATCGTGCCGTCGCTCGCGACGACCTCGATCTTCACGTTCATCTGGACGTGGGGCGACTTCTTCGGGCCCCTGATCTACGTGCGCCTGCCGGAGCTGTTCCCCGCATCCCTGGCGCTGAAGGGCTTCCTCGATGCCCAGTCCGCCTCGGACTACGGCTCGATGTTCGCCATGAGCGTCGTGTCGCTCGTCCCCCTGTTCCTCGTGTTCCTGTTCGGCCAGCGGTTCCTCATCAAGGGCTCCGCGACGTCCGGCATCAAGTGAGAGGTCCCGCATGACCCGCCGCCGCTACGCCCTGGTGGGCTCCGGCTCACGCGCGCAGATGTACCTGTCCGCGATCGAGACCGCGCATGCCGACGTGGCAGAGCTCGTCGCGATCGCCGACTCCAACCCGGGTCGCCGGGACTGGTCGCTCGCGCAGCACCCCGGTCTCGGCGCCCCCGCGCTCGTCGAGCCTGCCCGCCTCGCCGACGCGATCCGCGGTCACGATGTCGACCGCGTGATCATCACGTCGCCCGACTTCACGCACGCCGACTACATCGTCGCGTCCCTCGACGCCGGCGCCGACGTCGTCGTCGAGAAGCCCCTCACGACGAGCGAGAAGGGCGTCCGCCGGATCGCCGAGGCGGCCGCGCGTACGGGCCGCGACGTCACGATCACGTTCAACTACCGCTACTCGCCGCGCAACAGCGCACTCAAGCAGGTGATCGCATCGGGCGAGATCGGCGAGGTCACGAGCGTGCACTTCGAGTGGGTGCTGGACACCGCGCACGGCGCCGACTACTTCCGACGCTGGCATCGCGACAAGTCCCGCTCGGGCGGCCTGCTGATCCACAAGTCCAGTCACCACTTCGACCTCGTGAACTGGTGGATCGACGACGTGCCCGCCCGCGTCTACGCCTCGGGGGGACTGCGGTTCTACGGCGCCGAGAACGCCTCCCGTCGGGGCCTCGGCCCCCGGCCGGAGCGCGGCACGACCGACTCGCCGCTGCGCGACCGGTTCAGCCTCGACCTGCGCACCGATCCGACGTGGAAGGGCCTCTACCTGGACCAGGAGGAGCACGACGGCTACGTGCGTGATCGCGACGTGTTCGATCCGGGCATCACGATCGAGGACAACCTGGCGCTCGTGGTCGACTACGCGCGCGGCAGCACGATGTCGTACTCCCTCAACGCGCACGCGCCCTGGGAGGGCTACACGGTCGCAGTGAACGGCACGCTCGGCCGCGCCGAGCTCACGGTCGTCGAACGCGGCTCGGTGCTCGTGGACGAGCACGGGCGCACGGTCGTCGACCCGAGCGCCCGGCCCGATCTCGTGAGCGACGACGCGCAGCGCCCCGTGAGCGAGCGCCTCGTCGTGCAGAAGCACTTCGAGGCGGCGCGCGAGGTGCCGATCCCTGAGGGCGCCGGCGGGCACGGCGGCGGCGACGCGGTGCTGCTGCGGGATGTCTTCGTGGGCCCGCAGGACGATCCGCTCGGGCGGACGGCCGACTGGTCGGACGGGGTGCGCTCGATGGTCGTGGGCCTCGCGGGCAACCGCTCGCTCGAGGCCGGGCAGTCGGTCCGCATCGCGGACCTCGACCTGGGATCCGCCGGCGCGGCGCTGGCGGGAGCGACAACGTGAGCAGGATCGTCGTGACGGGCGGCTCGGGACGACTCGGGCGCAGCGTCGTCCGGGTGCTCGCGGAGGCCGGCCACGATGTCGTGTCGATCGACCGCGCGGGGGCGGAGGGGCTGCCCGCCCGCCAGCTGCAGATCGACCTGCTCGACGCAGCGGCGACGCGAGAGGCCTTCGCGGATCTCGCGCCCGACGCGGTCGTGCACCTGGCGGCGATCGCCGTGCCGGGGTCGCGCCCCGACGCGGAGATCTTCGACGTCAACACGCGCTTGATGTGGAACGTGCTCGACGCCGTGCTTGCAGCCGGCGTCGGCGCGCTGCTGGTCGCCTCGAGCCCGACCGTGATCGGCTACGGCGCCCCGCACGGCTGGGAGCCCGCCTATCTGCCGCTCGATGAGGCGCATCCGATCGCCCCCTGGACCGGCTACGCCGCCTCGAAGGTCGCGATCGAGGAGATCGTGCGCATGGCCGTGCGGCGCGACGGCGATCGCGCGCGGTTCGGGGTGTTCCGGCCGTGCTTCGTGATCGCGCCGGAGGAGTGGACGGGAGCGCCGACCCAGCAGGGCCACACGATCGTCGAGCGGCTCGCGGATCCCGCGCTGTCGGCGGTCGCGCTGTTCAACTACGTCGACGCGCGCGATGCGGGCGACTTCGTCGCCGCGTGGCTCGCGCGCGCCGGCGAGGTCCCCAATGGCGAGGTGTTCTTCGTCGGCGCGGCCGACGCCATGGTGGAGCAGCCGACGGCCGAGGCGCTCGCGACGCACGTGCCCGCGCTCGCGCCGGCAGCGGCACAGCTCGCCGGGTCCGAGCCGGTGTTCTCGAGCGCGCGCGCCGAGCGGCTGCTGGGCTGGCGCGCACGCCGCAGCTGGCGCACCGAGCTGCACTCCGCGCCGCCCGCCGATCCGATCCGCACCGCCGAGGAGGCCCCCCATGCGTGACCTGATGATCCCCGACCGCGTGCTCTTCTTCCCGGTCACCGCGTTCGACGAGGCCGGGCGCGTGGACGCCGCGCTCGTCGAGCAGCACGTCGCCGAGCGCGTCGGCCACGAACCGGGCGCGGTGTTCGCGGCGTGCGGCACGGGCGAGTTCCACGCGCTCTCGGTTGAGGAGTACGCCGTCGTCGTCGCCGCCTCCGTGCGCGCGACCGCAGGGCGCGTGCCCGTGCTGACCGGCGTCGGCGGGCCGCTCGGACACGCGATCGCGTGCGCCAGGGAGGCCGAGCGACTCGGCGCGGACGGCCTGCTCGTGATGCCGCCCTATCTGGTGCAGGGCCCGCAGGCGGGACTCGTCGCGTACGTCGAGGCGATCGCCGCGGCGACCGGGCTGCCGCTCATCGTCTACCACCGTGGCGCGGCGCAGTTCAGCCCCGGGTCCATCGCGCGGCTGCTCGAGCTCCCGCAGGTGATCGGCGTCAAGGACGGGGTGGGCGACCTCGCGGTCGCCCAGCGCTTCGTGCGCGAGGCCGCGGCCTCCGGCCGGGACATCCTGTTCTTCAACGGCCTCCTGACCGCCGAGATGAGCCAGGCCGCGTACACAGCGGTCGGCGTGCCGATGTACTCCTCGGCCGTGTTCGCGATGGCCCCCGATATCGCGGTGGCGTTCTTCGCCGCGCATCGCGCGGGAGACCTGGTGACCCAGGCGCGGCTGATCGACGGGTTCTACGCGCCCCTCGTCGACCTGCGCGACGAGACGCCGGGGTTCGCGGTGTCGCTCATTAAGGCCGGGGTGCGCCTCGGCGGACTGCCCGTCGGATCCGTGCGCGCGCCGCTCGTGGACCCGACGCCCGAGCAGGTCGGGCGGCTCGAGGCGCTGCTGGCGGCCGGCCGGGAGCTGTCTGCATGACGGACGCGCCCGCGCTCGCGGACGCCGTCACCCGGCTGATCCGCATCCCGCTCACCCGCCCCTGGGGACCGGACGTCACGGACCTTCAGGTGATCTCGGTCACCGTGCGGGACGCGCACGGCGGCGAGGGGCACGGCTTCTCCTGGACGCCGCAGATCGGCGGCACCGCGGTCAAGGCGCTGCTGGACACGGACCTGGTCCCCGCCGCCATGGGCAGGCCCGCCACGCCCGGTGTCTGGCACGAGCTGTGGCGGCACGTGCACGAGGCCGGCGGAGGCGGGATCACGACCATCGCGCTCGCGGGGCTGGATCTCGCCCTGTGGGACCTGCGCGCGCGGCGCGCGGGCGCTTCGGTGACCGGCCTCCTCGGCCGTCGCCACGACGCGCTCCCCGCCTACGGCAGCGGCGTGAACCTGCACTACCCGCTGGACGAGCTGGTCGCGCAGGCCGAGCGCTGGGTCGCCGCGGGCTTCGCCGCGGTGAAGATCAAGGTCGGCGGCCCCGACCTCGCCGAGGACGTCGCGCGCGTCGCCGCCGTGCGCGAGGTCCTCGGTCCGGGCCGCCGGCTGATGGTCGACGCGAATCAGCGCTGGGACCTCGAGACCGCCGGCCGAGCGATCCCGGCGCTCGCCGAGCACGGCATCGGCTGGGTCGAGGAGCCGCTGCGCGCCGACGACCTCGCCGGCTATCGCGAGCTCGCCCGGCGGATCCGCCCCCTCGGCGTGCCGATCGCGGCCGGCGAGAACATCCACACGGTGCACCGCTTCCGCGACTTCCTGGATGCAGGGGCGCTGCAGGTCGTGCAGCCGAACATCGTGCGCGTCGGCGGCATCACGCCCTTCCTCGAGATTGCCGACCTGGCGCGCGAGCGCGGCGTCGAACTGGCTCCGCACCTGCTTCCCGAGCTGTCGGCTCAGGTGGCGTATACGCTTCCCGAGACGACCTGGATCGAGGATGTCGAGGACGCCGCGTTCGGCGCGCTCGGCGCCCTCGCCGAGCCCACCGGCGTGACCGTCGCCGACGGTCGGGTGACCGGCGGCCCCGCTCAGGGGCTCGGCTTCCGCTTCCGCTGAGACGACGGCGACGACGACGGCGACGAGAGGATTTCGCATGACCGACACGACCCCCGACGAGGTCGACCGGATCGCACGCGCCGCGAAGGACGCGTTCGCCGCGACCGTGCGCACGGACGACCGCACGCGCGCCGCATGGCTACGCCGTACGGCCGACGCGATCGACGCGGACGCCGCGGCCCTGATCGAGGTGGCGGCGCGGGAGACGGCGTTGCCCGCCGACCCGCGACTCGTGGGCGAGCTGGCCCGCACGACCGCGCAACTGCGCCTGTTCGCGACCGTGGTCGAGGAGGGGTCGTATCTCGAGGCGACCGTCGACCATCCGGATCCGTCCGCCACTCCCCCGATTCCCGACCTGCGGCGCGTGCTGCGTCCGCTCGGCCCGGTCGGGGTGTTCGCGGCGTCGAACTTCCCGTTCGCCTTCTCCGTGGCGGGTGGCGACACGGCATCGGCCCTCGCGGTCGGCTGCCCCGTCGTCGTGAAGGCGCACCCCGGGCACCCCGAGACGTCCCGCCGGATGGCGTCCGTCGTCGTGCGGGCGCTCGCGGAGGCCGGCGCGCCCGAGGGCGTGTTCGCGCTGACCGAGGGCTTCGAGGCCGGCCTGGCACTCGTCGACCACCCGGTCATCCGCGCCGTGGGCTTCACCGGCTCGGTGCGCGGCGGCCGCGCGCTGCTGGATCGCGTGGCCGCGCGGCCGGAGCCGATCCCGTTCTACGGCGAGCTCGGCTCGCTCAACCCGGTGGTGGTCACGCCGGGTGCCGACGCCGCGCGCGGCGCGGCCCTCGCGGAGGGTCTCGCGGGCTCGTTCCAGCTCGGCGCCGGCCAGTTCTGCACGAAGCCCGGCGTGGTGTTCGTTCCCGCCGGTTCGGCGGTCGAGGCCGCGCTTCCCGCGCACCTCCTCACCCCGCCGCGTCTGCTCACCCCCGCGATCCAGGACGGCTTCGCGGCGGGCATCGAGCGCGTGTCGGCCGTGCCCGGCGTTGAGGTCGTGGCGACCGGCGAGGCCGGCGACGGCCCCGCGCCGCTCGTCGCGGCGACCGATGTCGCGACCCTGCGGGAACACGCGCACGCGCTGCTCGAGGAGGTCTTCGGTCCCTTCACCCTGCTGGTCCGCTACGCGTCGCCGGAGGAGCTGCTCGCCGCGATCGCCGCGCTGCCCGGCGGCCTCACGGCGACGGTGCACCGCGAGGAGGGCGAGGACGTCGCCGCGCTCGTGTCGCACCTCGAGGAGATCTCCGGCCGCGTGCTGTTCTCGGGCTGGCCCACGGGCGTCGCGGTCAGCTGGGCCCAGCACCACGGCGGCCCGTGGCCCGCCACCAACACGCAGTTCACGTCCGTCGGCGCGACCGCCGTGCGCAGGTTCCAGCGCCCGGTCGCCTACCAGGACGCCCCGGAGAGCCTGCTGCCGCCGGCCCTGCGCGAGTCCAACCCGCTCGGCATCCCCCGCCGCGTGGACGGCGCCCTCGTGGTGCCCCGCTGACCCCGCGCGCGTTGCCGGGTGCTGACGTGGCCGGGTTGCTGAGGTTGCCGGGTTGCTGAGGGTGCGGGGTTGCTGAGGGTGCCAAACCACATCGTCTGAACGAAACGACACGATCTGACGCGTCCGGACCGTGTGGTCTCGTTCAGCGCATATGGTTTCGCCCTCGGGGGGGCGAGCGACGCGGGGCTGTCGTACACAGGCGCGTCGCGCGGGGAGTTGTCCCTCCGCCGTGGCGGTGCCGCTCCGCGAGGGCTCGCGGCGGAGCAGCATCGCGGCATGTTCGTGACAAGGACCACCGCGGAACTCGCGTCGGCGCTGCTCACGCGCGGCGACCTGGAGCGCTCCGGCGAGCGCGGCCCGACGATCGCCCGCGCCGTGCGAGAGGGGCGGCTGCGTCGTGTCAGGCAGGGCCGCTACGTGCCGACCGACCTCTGGGAGATGCTGAGCCCGGAGCAGCGCCATCTCCTCGAGGTCGTCGCCGCCGAGCTCGACAAGCAGGACGGCGACCTCGTCGCCTCGCATGCATCGAGCGCGGTGCTCTGGGGGCTCCCCCTCTACCGCCACGCACCCACGCGCGTGCACGGCATCGCGCGGATCGACCATCGGGCATCCTCCACCGCGACGGTGCTCCGGCACACCGACGAGCTTCCAGACGAGGACATCACGGTGCGTGACGGGATCCGGTGCACGACGCTCTCGCGCACGGCGTTCGACCTCGCACGCACCCTGCCGATCGAGGCCGCCGTCGCCGCGGTCGATGCGGCGATGAGGATCGCCGCCGTCAGAGGACAGACGCTGGATCCGCTGCGCGCCGAACGGTGGCGGGCGGAGCTCGGCGCCCGCGTGGTGGCGGCGAAGGGAACGAGGGGCCTTCGCCAGGCGAAGGACGTGATCGCGTTCATGGACGGGCGCGCGCAGCTGCCGGGTGAGAGCGTGAGCCGGCTGCACCTGCGCCGACTCGGCTTCGCGCCCCCGCGACTCCAGGTGCCGATGATCGGACCCGACGGCACAACCGTGTGGATCGACTTCGGGCTGGACGACATCCCCGCGTGGGGTGAGTTCGACGGCACGAGCAAGTACCTCGATCCCGCGCTTCGTCGCGGCCACACGGTGGAGGAGGCCCTTCTCGAGGAGAAGCGCCGCGAGGACTACCTGCGCGCACGCACCGCGCGCCCGTTCCTGCGGTGGGGCTCGGCGCACATCGGCACGACCGAGGCGTTCGCCCGGCAGCTGCGCTCCCTCGGCGTCACCCTCCCCACGGCATCCGCCCGCTCCCGCCGCCCCACCTTCGTGTGACCAGCCCATGTGGCGTGAACGAGACCACACGCCTCGCACCGTCCAAACCCTGTGGCTTCGTTCACACCATGTGGTTTGGCACGAGAGGGACCGAAGCCCCGGCGCCTCACGCCAGCGGATCGGCCAGCAGCACCTCGAACGCCGCCTCCGCGGCACCGATCAGCAGGCGGTCGGCGCCCAGGGCGGCGGCGCAGACCTCGAGGCGCTCGGCGGGGGCCGCGAGCGCCTGCTCTCGCACCAGGGCGAGCAGACCCTCGGGATCGTGATCGCGCAGGATCGCGAGGAACCCGCCGAGCACGATGACCGACGGGTTGAGCGCATTGACCGCGTTCGCGAGGGCGGCGGACAGGATCCGGCGCTGCCTGTCGATCTCCTCCGTCACGACCGGGTCTGTCGCGTCCGCGAGTGCGCGGGCGAGGGCGGCGTCATCCGCGGCCGGCAGCCCGACGGCCTCGAGCAGGCGCCCGCGGTTGACCTCGTCCTCGAGCACGCCCTGCGGCGTGCGGCGGTCGGACTCGAGCAGGATGCCGGGACGGCTCTGACCCCACTCGCCCGCGTACCCCTCCGATCCGCCGATCGCCATGCCGTGCAGGATGAGCCCACCGCCGATTCCCGAGGCGCCGCCGTTGAGATAGATGACGTCGAAGTGATCGCGTGCCGCACCGAACAGGCGCTCGGCGCGCGCGCCGAGCGACGCGTCGTTGCCGATCACGAAGTCGAGCCCCGTCGCGTCCGCGAGCCGCCCGGCGATGTCCTCGTCGCGCCAGCGGAGATGCGGCGCGAGCCGCACGAGGCCGTCGGACGCGCGCACGAGTCCGGGCACGGCCGCGCCGCCGCCCACGAGACGGCAGCCGCGCAGCGCGCCTGATCGCCAGCCGTCCACGATCCGCGCGACCGCCGCGACGACGTGCTCGACGTCCA
>NZ_JAPSJA010000059.1 GCF_031178525.1 Microbacterium sp. | reverse complement strand
ACGCCCTGCTGCGCGGCGGTCTGGATGTACTGCACCTGCGAGGTGGGGCTGGCCTCGGTCGGGCCGACCTCGTCGAACGTGCCGCCGAACTCCTCCACGGCGGCCGTGCCGCCCTTGCTGGAGGTGTCGAAGTACGGGTTGCCGAGGTTCTTGGGCAGGAACGTGACGGTGACGGCTTCGCCTTCGGCGCCGCCTCCTCCGCCCTCGGTGGCTCCCGTGGTGCCGCCGCCGGAGCATCCGGTGGCGACCAGCGCGACGCCGATCGTGAGCGCCGCGGCACCCAGCAGGGCGCGGGACTTGCGGAACGTGAACATCGTTGTTGCCTTCCTTCGTGATTGCGGGGTGGTGAGGGACTACGTGCGTCGCAGGCGTCGCCGCCCGATCGCTGCGATGCGCCGGCCGCGCGCCCAGGCGAGCACGGATGCCGAGACGACGGACAGGATGAGCAGCACGCCCGTGATGATGTTGATGACCTCGCCGCTGACGCCGGCCAGGCGCAGCGCGCTGCCGAGCGTGCCGATCAGCAGCACGCCCGCGATGACACCGTGCAGCGCACCGCGGCCGCCGAAGATCGACACGCCGCCGAGCAGCACCGCCGCGATCACCTGCAGCTCGAGGCCCGTGGCGTTGTCGCCGCGCGCGTTGCTGTACAGCAGCGTGAAGTAGACGCCCGCGAAGCCGGACACCGCACCGCTCAGCACGAACAGCGTGAACTTCGTGCGTGCGACGTCGATGCCGGAGAAGTGCGCGGTCTCCTTGCTCAGTCCGATCGCGTACAGCGCACGGCCGAACGGCGTGAAGTGCAGCAGCACCGCGAACGCGATCGCCAGCAGCGCGAAGGGGATCATGATCACCGGGATGGGCGTGCCGGGGATCAGCGCCTTCGCGAGATCCGTCCAGAACTCGGGGAACTCCGTGATGGCCGTCGTGCCGAGCAGTCCCACGGCGATGCCGCGGAACAGCGCGAGCGTGCCGATCGTCACGGCGAGCGACGGCAGTCCCACCACCGTGACGAGGAAGCCGTTGACCACGCCGCACAGCGCGCCCGCGAGGATCGCGACGATCGCCGCGACCGGGAACGGCGTGCCGGCGGCCGTCAGCACGCCCGTCAGCACACTCGACAGGCCCAGGATGCTCGCGACCGACAGGTCGATCTCCTCGGTCACGATGATGAGCGTCATCGGCAGCGCGATCAGCAGGATCGGGGCCGTGTCGCGCAGCAGGTACGTGAGCGTCAGGGGGCTGTCGAAGTTGCGCACGGTCGCGAGGGCGACGGCCACGACGAGCACGAGCAGCCCGACGATCGCCGCCTCGCGTGTGAGCAGCCAGCGGCGCCAGAGCGGATGCGCGTGCGCGGGCGTCCGGGTGGTCACGACCGTGGTGGGGTCACTGGTGACGGTCATCGCTGGTCCTCTCGCTGGGCGACGAGTCGTCGGTGGCGTCGTACGGCGAGCACGCGGTCGAGCACGATCGCGCCGATGATGAGCGCGCCGACCACGGCCTGCTGCCAGAAGTCGTCGATGCCGATGATGGGAAGCGCGCGGTTGATCGTGAGCAGCAGGAACGCCCCGATCGCCGCGCCCCACACGGTGCCGACGCCGCCCGCGATCGCGACGCCGCCGATCACGGCGGCGCCGATGGCCTGCAGCTCCCAGCCATAGCCGGCGTTGGAGGCGACCGTGCCGTAGCGGGCGGCGAACAGCACGCCCGCGAAGCCGGACAGCGCGCCCGACACCACGAATGCGACGAGGATCCGCCTGGTCACCGGCAGGCCGTACAGGTGCGCGGCCGCGGGGTCGGATCCGATCGCGTACAGCTCGCGTCCCGATCGCCGGGAGGCGAGGTACCAGCCGGCGGCGGCGAGGACGAGCACCGCGATGATCGTGAGGTACGGGATGGCGATCAGCCCGCCCGTGCCGAGCTCGCGGAAGCCGCGCGGCAGATCCGACGCGTTGATCCGGTCGCTTCCGGTCCACGCGACGTTGATGCCGCGGTAGACGTACATCGTGCCGAGCGTGATGACGAGCGCGGGGACCTTCGCGAACGCGACGAGCGCGCCGTTCACGAGGCCGAGCAGCGCGCCCAGGCCCAGGCCTGCGGCGAACACCAGGATCGGCGACAGACCCGGCAGGTCGATGAAGAGGCGGCCCGTGAGATAAGCCGTGAGGCCGACGACCGAGCCGACCGAGAGATCGACGTTGCGCGTGATGATGACGACCGCCTGCCCGACCGCCACGAGCAGCAGCAGCGACGGCGTGAGCAGCAGGTCGCGCCAGCCGTCGCCCGAGAACACGAACGAGCGGTTCGCGGCGGTCGCCACCGCGATCACGATCAGCAGCGCGAGCACGATGCCCGTCTCGCGCGCCGTCAGGATGCGCCCCAGTACGCCGCTCATCGCACGCCCTCCGTCGCCTCGGCGGTCGCCGCGCGCATCACGTTCTCCGGACTTGCATCCTCGCGGTCGAACTCGCCCGTGATCCGCCCCTCGCGCATGACCAGCACGCGGTCGGCCATCCCGAGCACCTCCGGGAGCTCGGAGGAGATCATGAGGATCGCCATCCCCTGCTGGGCGAGCTGGGACAGCAGGCGGTGCACCTCCGCCTTCGTGCCCACGTCGATGCCGCGTGTGGGCTCGTCGATGATCAGCACCTTCGGATCCGTGGCGAGCCACTTGCCCAGCACGACCTTCTGCTGATTGCCGCCCGATAGCGTGCCGGCCTCGGTGTCCAGCGCGGAGGTCTTCACCTCGAGCCGGCTCGCCCACTCGCGCGACGCGGCGGTCTCGCGGCCGTCCCAGATCAGGCCCCAGCGGGCGAGCCGTCCGCGGATCGCGAGCGACACGTTGCGTGAGACGCTCTGGTCCAGCACGAGGCCCTGGCGGCGGCGGTCCTCGGGCACGAGCGCCAGTCCGCGCGCCGTCGCCGTGCGCGCGTCGCCCTTCGGCAGCGGGCGGCCGTGGAGCCGCACCGATCCGGACTCGTACCGGTCCACGCCGAACACGGCGCGCGCGACCTCGCTGCGTCCCGCGCCGACGAGCCCCGCCAGCCCCAGGATCTCCCCGGCCCGCAGCGAGAAGGAGACGTCGCGGAAGACGCCGGCGCGCGTGAGGCCGTCGACCTCGAGGACGACCTCGCCGATCTGTGCGGGCAGCTTCGGGAACAGCTCGGTCACGTCGCGCCCCACCATCTGGCGCACGAGGTCGTCGACCGTGGTGTCGGCGATCGGCGTCGTGGCGACGTAGGCCCCGTCGCGCATGACGGTCACGGTGTCGCACAGCGCGAACACCTCGTCGAAGCGGTGCGAGATGAACAGCAGCGCGCGTCCCTCGTCGCGCAGGCTGCGCGCGACGGCGAACAGGCGCTCGACCTCGACCCCGCTGAGCGCGGCGGTGGGCTCGTCCATGATGAGCACGCGGGCGTCGAGCGAGATCGCCTTGGCGATCTCGATGATCTGCTGGTCGGCGATCGACAGGCCGTCCGTGACGCGATCAGGATTGATGCCGACGCCCAGGCGCTCGAAGATGCGCAGCGCCTCTGCGCGCATGGCGCGCCTGTCGATGCCGCCGATCCGGTTCGTGAGCTGACGGCCCATGAAGATGTTCTCGGCGACCGACAGGTCGGGGAACAGCGTGGGCTCCTGGTAGATCACGGCGATGCCGGCGGCCTTCGACTGCGCCGTGCCGGCGAAGTCGACCGGCTCGCCCGCGAGCTCGAAGTCCCCCGAGTCGCGCTGATACAGACCCGCGATGATCTTGACGAGCGTGGACTTGCCCGCACCGTTCTCGCCGATGAGCGCGTGGATCGATCCCCGGTGCAGCGCGAGACTGCCGGAGCGCAGCGCGACGACCGCGCCGAACGTCTTCGTCACGTCCGCGAGGCGCAGCAGCGGCGCGCCGGCGGGCGGATCGTGTCGGGCGGCATCCATGTCGCGGGGACTCTCTTCCTCGAGGTTCCTGAACCGATTTGAAACGGTTCAACGGGATGCTAGCGCACAGTTTCCGGCCTTCGTCAAAGCGATCGGCTGCCAGCGGGGCGTGAAAGCGCTTCCTCGAGGAATGGATGCCGGACGCGACGAGGCCCGATCCCTTTCGGGACCGGGCCTCGTGGAGCGACGCCGTGCTCAGTCGCGGGAGATGCGCACCATCTCCTCGCGCGGGACGACCTTGACGCGCGCGCGGCCGTCCGGCGCGCCCAGCTCGACCTCGTGCGCGTCGAGACGGTGCCAGCCGTCGAGATCGGTCCACGCCACGCCGCGCTCGGCGAGCAGGGCGGGGATCGCCTCCTCCGACGGATCGGAGGGCTGCCACCAGGAGCCCTGGTCGGTCACGAGGTGCTGGACGGTCTCCATCGCGTCCGACTTCGTGTGTCCGATGAGGCCGACCGGACCGCGCTTGATCCAGCCGGTGGCGTACATGCCGGGGATGCGCTCGTTCGAGTCGTGCGAGAGCACCTGACCCTCGTGGTTCGGGATGACGCCGTGCTTCTCGTCGAAGGGGACGCCGGGCAGCGGCGAGCCGAAGTAGCCCACCGCACGGTACAGCTGGCCCATCGGCACCTCGCGCAGCTCGCCGGTGCCGGCGACGCCGCCCTGGCCGTCGGGTCGCGTGCGCTCGTAGATCAGGGCCGCGACGCGCCCCTCGTCGTCGGTCTTGACCTCGACGGGCCGCGCCCAGAAGTGCAGGTGCAGACGGCGCGACGCGGTGCCGCCGGCGTTGTTCGCGGAGTCGCGCTGACGCCACGACTGCAGCACGCGGTCGATGACCTTGACCTGCTTGTTGGTCTCGATCGCGGCCTTCGACGCCTCGTCGTAGTCGAAGTCCTCGTCGTACACGACCATGTCGACGTCGCGCAGCTCGCCGAGCTCGCGCAGCTCCAGAGGCGTGAACTTCACCTGGGCGGGGCCGCGGCGACCGAACACGTGCACGTCGGTGACCGGCGAGGCCTCGAGGATCTCGTAGACGTTCTGCGGCACCTCGGTGGGCAGCAGGTCGATCGCATGCTTGGCGAGGATGCGAGAGATGTCGAGCGCGACGTTGCCGTTGCCGATCACGCCGACCGAGGCCGCGGTGAGCGGCCACGTGCGCGGCACGTCGGGGTGGCCGTCGAACCAGCTCACGAAGTCGGCGGCGCCGAACGACCCCTCGGCGTCGATGCCGGGGATGTCCAGATCGGCGTCGCGCACCGCACCGGTTGCGAAGATCACGGCGTTGTAGTGGCGCTTGAGGTCGTCGAGCGTGATGTCCTCGCCGAAGCGCACGTTCCCGAACAGTCGGATGTCACCGCGGTCGAGGACCTCGCGCAGCGCGCCGATGACGCCCTTGATGCGCGGGTGGTCGGGAGCGACGCCGTAGCGCACGAGGCCGTACGGGGCGGGCAGGTGCTCGAACAGGTCGATGGAGACGTCGAACTTGCGCTCGGTCTTGAGCAGGATGTCCGCGGCGTAGATGCCGGCGGGTCCTGCGCCGACGATGGCCAGCCTCAGCTTGGTCATTGATTGCCTTTCGTGGATGTGCGCCCAGTCTTTCGCGCCGCACCTGAGCGGTCGCCCGGCGCCCTAGCTGCTGCGGTCGACCAGCGACTCGGCGAAGCGGACGAGTGCCTCCCGGACGCCGCCGCGCGGCAGCGGCTCGAGCGCGGCGACGGCCTCGCGGGTCCAGGTCAGCGCGAGCTCCCGCGTGCGGGCGGTCGCGGGGTGGTCGCGCAGATCGGCGAGCGGCTCGTCGAGGATCGCCGGATCCTCCCCCGCGCCGATGCGCGCGACACCGCCATCGATGCGCGCGGTCAGGGCACGGTCCGCGGGGGCGTCCGACTGCGCCAGCAGCAGGTACGGCATCGTCGGCACGCCCGCACGCAGGTCGGTGCCCGGAACCTTGCCGGTCTCGGCGGGATCGGCCGACAGGTCGATCACGTCGTCGAGCAGCTGGAACGCCACGCCGACCTTCTCGCCGTAGCGACGCAGGGGCTCGTGCGTGCTCTCGTGTGCGTCCGAGAAGATCGCCCCGGCCTGCACGGATGCGGCGATGAGCGATCCGGTCTTGTCCGCGAGCACCTGGATGTAGAACTGGATCGGGTCCTCGCCGGGCTGCACACCGACGGTCTCGTGCATCTGCCCCAGCACGAGCCGCTCGAACGTGTCGGCCTGCAGCGACATCGCCCGGTTGCCCAGGCGCGACATGAGCTGGCTGGCCCGTGAGAACAGCAGGTCGCCCGTGAGGATCGCGACGCTGTTGCCCCACACGCGATGCGCGCTCGCGACGCCGCGTCGGCGGTCCGCTCCGTCCATCACGTCGTCGTGGTACAGCGACCCGAGGTGCGTGAGCTCGAGAGCGGTCGCGGCGTCGACGACGCTCGGGTTCGCCCCCTCGCCGAGCTGCGCGGCCAGCATCGTGAGCATGGGCCGCACGCGCTTGCCACCCGCCTCGTACAGGTAGCGGGCCGTGGAGTCGACGAGCGCGTCGGTGGAGTGCAGCTCCTCGGCGAGGCGCGCCTCGACGATCTCGAGGCCCTCCTCGATCGCGCCGACGAGACGCCTCGATCCCGGCCCGGCGAAGACGCGGTCGCTCAGGCCGAATCGGCTCGCGATGGCGGAGCCCGTCGCCGGTCGGGGTGTCACGACTCCAGCCTACCGGCGGGCCCCGCGCCGCGGCGGCCCTCCGGTTCGGCGTCGAAGGACCTGGGCTTGCGGGCGCGGTGCAGGGCGACGATGCCGAAGCTCAGGTCGCGGTACGCGACGTCCGTCCAGCCGGCGTCCCGGATCCAGGCCGACAGCGTGGCCTGATCGGGCCAGTCCTTGATCGACTCGTTCAGGTAGTCGTACGCCTCGGTGTTCGAGCTCACGGCGCGCGCGAGGCGGGGCAGGACGCGGTCGTTGTAGAAGCGGTACAGGCCGCGGACCGCGGGCCGCGGCGGGTGCGAGAACTCGCAGATCACGAGGCGCCCGCCGGGCTTCGTCACGCGCAGCAGCTCGGCGAGCGCGCGCTGAGGCTGCTTCACGTTGCGCAGGCCGAACGACATCGTGACGGCGTCGAACTCGGCGTCGCCGAAGGGCAGCGCGGTCGCATCGGCCTCGACGAACGCGAGGTTGCGCGCGTTCCCGTGCCGTCGGCGGCCCTCGGCGATCATGCCGGGCGAGAAATCGGCCGCGACGACCTGCGCGCCGCCGCGCGCGAGCGAGATCGAGGAGGCGCCGGTGCCCGCCGCGAGGTCCAGGACGCGCTCGCCCGGCCGCGGAGCGACCGCCCGGGTCGTCGCCGCGCGCCACAGGCGGTCGTTGCCCACGCTCAGCACGGTGTTGGTGACGTCGTACTTGGCGGCGACCTGGTCGAACATGCCGCTGACGCGCGCCGGATCCTTGCCGAGGTCGGCGCGGTTGTGTCCTGGGCGTCCGGAGGGTGAGCTCACGACTCCGAGTCTAGTTCGGCGAGCATGCCGAGCCAGCGGTCGGCCGTGGCGTCGTCGAACGGCGGCTCGAACGTGCGCACGCGCCGCTCCAGATCGTGGGCCGTGGCTTCGAGCGCCTCGATCACGCGGGCGGGGTAGCCGTAGCGCACGCGGTGCTCCTCCCACTCGTCCTCGTCGTCGATGTAGACGCCGCGCTCGTCGAGACGGCGCACCACGTCGAGGTCCATGTCGATCGCGGTCGGGAGCCCGCCCTCCGGCCACTGCACGGCCCACGCGATGTCGATGTACACGCGGGTCAGCTCGGGGTCGCCGTTCACTGTGAGCACGTAGTCCTGACGGCCGGACGGCAGCATCATCACACTCGGCGCGGTGGTCGTGATCTCCCGTCCGGGTCGGAAGCTGTGCGATCCGGCCCGCTGACCGACCCAGTCGCCCCACTGATCCGCGCCGAGGTAGACGCACTCGTGCTCCCAGTGCGGCGACCCGTCCCACTTGCGCCAGCGGAAGGCGAGCGGGGCACCGGGAGCGGGACGGGGCATGGTCTCGAGCCTAGGCCCGCGCGGCGGGGCCGGGTGCACCCCTCGACCGCTCGACGTCGAGCGACTGCCGAAGGGAGCCGCGGCCCGCGGATCTAGACTTGACGCGTGCCCGATTCCCCACCCGTTCCGCGTCTGATCGCGGAGACCAGGGAGGTCGATCCGGTCGAGGATCTGCTGCCGTTCAGCGCGGCTGCCGATCCCGTCGCGTGGCTGAGACGCGGCGACGGCATCGTGGGATACGGCCGGGCGCTGGAGATCCGCACCGACGGTGTCGACCGCCTCGCGCGGATCGCGGCGGACTGGACGCGCGTCGCAGCAGCCGCCGAGGTGAGCGACGAGTTCGGCGTGGCGGGCACGGGTCTCGTGGCGTTCGGCGCGTTCGCCTTCGACGACGACTCCGCGCTGCCGAGCACGCTCGTGGTGCCGAGCGTCGTGATCGGGCGGCGGGGCGGTCGCGCGTGGATGACGCGCATCCGGCGCGCGGACGACGACACCGAGACGGCGATCGGCCCCGTCGAGTACGGCCCGCACTGGTCGGCGACGGTCGGTCCGGGACGGATGGATCCGGTCGCCCACGGCGACGCGGTGCGCGCGGCGCTCGCGGCGATCGAGTCCGGCGAGGTGCAGAAGGTCGTGATCGCGCGGGATATCGCCGGCACGGTGCCGGCGGGCGCCGACCTGCGCCGTCTCGTGAGGGCGCTCGCGACCGGCTACCCGGACACGTGGGTGTTCGCGATCGACGGGATCATCGGCGCCAGCCCCGAGACGCTCGTCACGGTGCGGCGCCGCGAGGTCACGGCGCGCGTGCTCGCGGGCACACGGCCGCGCGGCGCGGACGCCGACGAGGACACCGCGATCATCGCCGAGCTCGCGGCGAACCCGAAGGACGTCGACGAGCACGAGTACGCCGTGCGGTCGGTCGTCGACGCGCTGCGGCCGCACACGTCCGCGCTCGCGGCGGCCGAGCAGCCGTTCACCCTCAAGCTGCCGAATCTGTGGCACCTGGCGACGGATGTCGAGGGCACGCTGTCCAACGGCGCGACCGCGCTCGACATGGTGCGCGCCCTGCACCCGACAGCCGCGGTGGCCGGCACGCCGCGCGATGCGGCGATGGCCGCGATTCGCCGCCTCGAGCCGTTCGATCGCGGCCGCTACGCCGGCCCGGTCGGCTGGATCGACGGCAACGGCGACGGCGAGTGGGCGATCGCCCTGCGCTGCGCGCAGTTCGGCGGGCCGGACGAGCAGCCGGACACCCGCACCGTCACCGCGCATGCGGGCGGCGGCATCGTGGCGGGCAGCATGCCGGAGGCCGAGCTGCTCGAGACCCGCGTCAAGTTCCGCCCCATCGTGGACGCCCTCGCGTAGGGCGTGAGGCCTCGGCAGCGTTCGGGCGACCCGGCTCCGGCTCGCCCCTCGCCTCCGCTCGACGAACGGCGGGGTCGATCCTCCGCTCCGCCGATCCCCGGCGGCTGACGGCGGTCGTCGCCCGGTCAGATCTCGTCGAGGAAGCCCAGGTACGGGTTGCGCATCCGCCCCTCGGGGTCGAGCTCGCGCGTGAGCGCGGCGAAGTCCGCCAGACGCGGCCACACCGCGGCGCGGCCCGCGGCCGTCATCGTGGCGAGCTTGCCCCAGTGCGGTCGGGCGTCGAACGCGGCCAGCGCGGCCTCGATCTTCGCCACGACCGCCTCGACCGCCGGCTGGTCGGGCAGCCACGTGAAGTGCAGCCCCACGGCGTCCGTCTCGTACGCGGGGCTCAGCCAGAGCGTGTCGGCGCGCATGGAGCGGATCTCCGTGACCTGGATCAGCGGGGCGATCTCGTCGGCGAGCTCGCGCAGCGCGCGGATGGCCGCGACCGCGTGACGACGCGGCACGAGGTGCTCGGACTGCAGCTCGGCGCCGCTGGAGGGCGTGTGGCTGAGGCGGAAGTGCGGCAGCCGGTCGAGCCAGCGGCCGGGCTCGCCGAGCTGCGGCGTGCACGCGTCTGGCGAGACCCCTGCGAGCATGTGCAGCGGCGCGGTCGCGGGCGCGGGATCCCCCGGGATGGTCGGCGCCTCCTCCGCGCGCGACTTCGTCCACACCTGGTCGACGACGTCCGGATCCGTCCACCGCAGGAAGAGGCTCACGCTGTAGGCGGCGCCCATGAGCGCGTCGAAGTGCGCGAGCGCGGTCTCGAGCGGCAGCCGCTCGTACAGGCGCTGGCGCACCGGGAAGGACGGCTCGATGTCGAGCGCCACGCGGGTGACGATGCCGAGCGCGCCGAGAGACACGACCGCGCCGTCGAACATCGCGTCCCCGCGGCGCAGGGTGAGCACCTCCCCCGCCGGGGTCACGAGCTCGAGCGCCGCGACCGTGGACGACAGCGTGCCGACGCCGTCGCCGGACCCGTGCGTGCCGGTCGCGATCGCGCCGCCGATGGAGATGTGCGGCAGGGACGCGAGGTTCGACAGGGCCCAGCCCTGCTCCTCGAGTGCGCGCGCCAGGTGGCCGTAGCGCGTGCCCGCGCCGACGGTGACCGTCCGCGCGTCCGCATCGATCACAGGCGGCGCGGCGAGGCCGGCGGTGGACACCAGCGTGGCGTCGGTGTCGGCGATCAGGCTGAAGGAGTGCCCCGTGCCGAGCGCCCGCACCTGGCCGGGCTGCGACAGGATGTCGCGGACGTCGTCGACCGTCGCGGGCGTCGCGATCCGGCTCGCGCGGAAGCGGACGTTGCCCGCCCAGTTCGTCAGCTCCATCGATCGTCCTTCCCCTCGCGAGCGATCCGTTCGCCCGCCTCGTGCAGCCAGTGCCGCGCGCCCGTCATCGCCGCGTCGCCGGAGCCGGCGAGCTCCGTCAGCGACACGGCATGGATGCCGTCCGTGTCGACGTCGTCGGCGATCCTGCCCGCGACGACCACGACCCGCGCTCCCGCCGCGCGCGCCAGCCCGGCGACGAAGGACGGCGTCTTGCCCGCCTCCGACTGCCCGTCGAACGAGCCCTCGCCCGTGATGACGACGTCCGCCCCGTCGATCGCGCCGGCGAGGCCGGTGAGCTCGGCGATCTCGGCCGCGCCGCCGGCGAGGCGAGCGCCCCAGGCGCGCAGGCCGAAGCCCGTGCCGCCCGCGGCTCCCGCGCCGGGCGTCTCCGGGTCCGCGTCGAGCAGCGTCGCGAGCCTGGCGAGCCCCGCGTCGGCACGCGCGATCTCCTCGGCGCCCAGGCCCTTCTGCGGACCGAACACGGCCGCGGCGCCCCGCGGACCCGTGAGCGGGTTCGTCACATCGGTGAGCACGAGCACGCCGCCGTCGGGCGCGGGGCGCAGCCGCGTGAGATCGGCCTTCGCGAGTTCGTCCAAGCCGGCCGCACCGGGCGGGATCGACAGGTCGTATGGGTCGGTGAAGCGCGCGCCCAGGGCCGTGAGAGCGCCGATGCCGCCGTCCGTGGAGGCGCTCGAGCCGATCCCGAGGATCAGCCGCGAGACGCCGTGATCGAGCGCGGCGCGGATCGCCTGCCCGAAGCCGAGGGTGGACGCATCGCGCCCGCGCAGACCGGCGCTCAGCAGCTCGATGCCCGACGTCGAGGCGAGCTCGACCACGCCCGTGCCGCCCGGCGCGTCATCGCTGGGCGGCAGCAGCAGCCAGACGGCGTCGACGGGCATCGCCGCGGGACCCGTCACGCGCACCGGCATGCGCCGCGCGTCCGGGACCGCGGTGGCGAAGGCGTCGATCGTGCCCTCGCCGCCGTCCGCCATGGGCCGCAGGATGACGTCGTCCCCCGGCCGCGCGCTGCGCCAGCCGTCCGCCAGCGCCCGCGCCGCGTCAGCGGCGGGGCAGCTGCCCTTGAAGCTGTCGGGCGCGATGACGACGCGGGTGCTCACCCGCTCAGCCTAGGCCGGGCCCGCACCTCACAGCGTCGCGCGGAGTCGCTGCTTCTCGTGCTCGACGTCGAACTCGGCCGCGGGCCACTGCGGGTCGATCGCCTCGAGGGTCTCGAGCAGCAGCTCCTGCACGGCCAGCCGGGCGTACCACTTGCGGTTCGCCGGGACGACGTACCAGGGTGCGTCGTCGGTGGAGGTGCGCGCGATGGCGGTCTGGTACGCGTCCATGTACGCGGGCCAGTGGGCGCGCTCGTCGACGTCACCGGGGTTGTACTTCCAGTGCTTGTCGGGGCGCTCGAGCCGCTCCATGAG
>NZ_JAPSJA010000273.1 GCF_031178525.1 Microbacterium sp. | reverse complement strand
GTGATGACGACGGACACGACGCCCAGCAGGCCGACGAACTGCGGCCCGTGCGTCGGGAGCGTGCCGGTCGTCGACGGCACCGGCTTCTGCGCGGCGAGCGAGCCGGCGAGCGCCAGCACGAGCACGATCGGGACGAAGCGTCCGATCAGCATCGCGACGCCCAGCGCGGTGGCGAACCACGGCGTGGCCGAGGTGATGCCGGCGAACGCCGACCCGTTGTTGTTCGCCGCCGACGTGAAGGCGTACAGCACCTCGCTGAGGCCGTGCGGGCCGGGATTCCAGAGCGACGTGCCCTCCACATCGGAGCGCACGGCGGGGATCGCGAAGCTGAGCGCCGTGCCGGCCAGCACGAGCGTCGGCGTGACGAGGATGTACAGGCTCGCGAGCTTCATCTCGCGCGGCCCGATCTTCTTGCCGACGTACTCCGGGGTGCGTCCGACGAGCAGGCCGCCGATGAACACCGTGATGACGGCGAGCACCAGCATGCCGTACAGCCCGGCGCCCACACCGCCGGGCGCGATCTCGCCCAGCATCATGTTGACGAGCGGCACCATGCCGCCCAGGGCGGTGTACGAATCGTGCATGGAGTTCACCGCGCCGGTCGAGGTGAGCGTCGTGACCGCCGCGTACAGCGCGGATCCGAAGATCCCGAAGCGCTGCTCCTTGCCCTCCATCGCACCGCCTGCGAGCTCGGGCGCCGAGCCGTGGGCCGCGGTCTCGAGCGCCGTGACGGCGGCGATCGACGCGAGCGCGATGCCGGCCATGGTCGCGATGATCACGTAGCCCTGGCGGTGGTCTCCGACCATGCGGCCGAACGTGCGCGGCAGGGACGCGGGGATGATCAGGACGAGCAGGAGCTGCAGGAGGTTCGAGACCGGATTCGGGTTCTCGAACGGGTGCGCCGAGTTGGCATTGAAGAAGCCGCCGCCGTTCGTGCCCAGCTGCTTGATCGCCTCCTGCGACGCGGCGGGACCGCCGGGAATCGCCTGTCCTGCGCCCGACAGCGTCGTCACGTCGGTGAATCCCGCGAGGTTCTGCACGACGCCGGTGCCGATGAGGGCGATGGCGCCGATCGCCGAGATCGGCAGGAGCAGCCGGGTCACGCCGCGGGTCACGTCGACCCAGAAGTTGCCGACCGTCGGCGAGCCCCTGCGGGCGAAGCCCCGCACGAGCGCGACGGCGATCGCGATGCCGACGGACGCCGACACGAAGTTCTGGACGGTGAGGCCGGCGGTCTGCACGGCGTATCCGAGCGTCGACTCGGGATAGTAGGTCTGCCAGTTCGTGTTGGTGACGAACGAGATCGCGGTGTTGAAGGCGACGCCCTCCGGCACGGCGGGGAGACCGAGCGCCCAGGGCAGGAAGACCTGCAGACGCTGCAGGCCGTACAGCAGCAGCGCGCCGATCACCGAGAAGGCGAGCACCGAGCGCGCGTAGGCCTGCCACGTCTGCTCGCGGCGGCTGTCGACGCCGATCAGGCGGTACAGGCCGCGCTCCGCGCGCCCGTCCCTGTCCGACGTGAAGACGCGGGCCATGTAGTCGCCCAGCGGGCGGTAGAGGAGGACCAGGACCAGGACGAGCGCGGCGATCTGCAGGATCCCGCTCCAGACTGCGGCGGCGTCCATCAGAACCGCTCCGGTCGGACGAGGGCGACCACGAGATAGACGATCGCCGCGACCGCGAGGACTCCGGCGACGGCGGTGAAGACGATCACAGCTTCTCGGCACCCTTCACGACGAGCGCGACGAGCGCGAACAGCGCAAGCGTCGCCGCCATATAGACCAGATCGAGCACGGGGACTCCGTTCGAGGGACTGCGGCGTCCTCTCCGGACCCGCACGCCGGTGGGGGCGCAGATCCCGATTGAAGTCCTCGGACGCTCGGGCCCGGCGCTTCCTCACGACTCCCATACGCCGGACGGCCGAAGGCTCACGGTCTCTTCGCGACTTCGCTGCCCGGCAGAGACGACGCGTGGCCGGTGCACGGCCGAAGCGTCCGATCCGATGACAGGATGAACGAGTGACCGCCCCCGCCGCCGTGGGTCTTCGCAGCGAGCGGGGACCCATCCTCCTGTCCGTGATGGTCGCGACGGGTCTCGTCGCCATCGACTCGACCGTCGTCGCCACCGCCGTGCCCTCGATCGTGGGCGACGTCGGCGGCTACGAGGCCTTCCCCTGGCTGTTCTCGATCTACCTGCTCACGCAGTCGGTGCTGACGCCGGTGTACTCGAAGCTCGCCGATCAGCTGGGGCGGAAGCCGGTGCTGCTGTTCGGCATCGCGGTGTTCCTCGTCGGATCGGTGCTGTGCGGGGTCGCGTGGGACATGCCGTCGCTCATCGCGTTCCGCGCCGTGCAGGGTCTCGGTGCGGGCGCCATCATGCCCATGACCGTCGTGATCGCCGGTGACATCTACACGGTGGCCGAGCGGGCGCGCGTGCAGGGCTACATCGCCAGCGTGTGGGGTGCGTCATCCGTGATCGGACCGACCCTCGGCGGGCTGTTCTCGCAGCTGGACGCCTGGCGATGGATCTTCCTCATCAACATCCCGCTGTGCCTGCTCGCGCTCTGGCTGCTCGCGCGGAACTACCACGAGAAGCTCGAGCGCCGCCGGCACCGCATCGACTGGGCCGGCGCGGCCCTGCTCACCGGTGCGCTGACCCTCCTGCTGCTCGGGGTGCTCGAGGGAGGCGTCGCCTGGGAGTGGAGCTCGCCCACCTCGATCGGGGTGTTCGCCGGGGGAGCGCTGCTGCTGCTCCTGTTCGTGCTCGTCGAGCGCCGGGCGAGCGAGCCGGTCCTGCCGCTGTGGATCTTCACGCGTCCCGTGGTGGCGTCGACGGCGCTGCTCAACCTGATCCTCGGTGGCGTGCTGATCGGCTACACGGCCTACATCCCGACATACCTCGAGGGCAGCGCGGGCGCGACGCCGCTGCTCGCAGGCCTCGCGCTCGCGACGCTCACCCTGGGATGGCCCGTGGCCGCCTCGCTCGCGGGGCGCCTGTACCTGCGCTTCGGCTTCCGCCCCGTGATCATCTCCGGTACGGCGCTGGTGCTCGCGACCGCCGTCGGGATCGCGCTGCTGTCGCGCTGGCCGAGCATCTGGACGGTCGCGCT
>NZ_JAPSJA010000272.1 GCF_031178525.1 Microbacterium sp. | reverse complement strand
GCTCACGGTCGTGATGGATCGGTGCGTGAAGATCGAGCACGCCCGATTCCACGGAGGCCTGCACCTCGCGGGCTTCGACACGGGCGTGATCAGCTCGAAGCGCCAGCTCATGTCGCGCTGAGGGCAGGCGCGCGCCTCAGCCGTCCTGCATCGACCCCTCGAACAGCCCGATGACGTTGCCGTCGGGGTCTTCGAACAGTGCCCACCAGCTGGTCTCGTCGATCGGCGCGCGCGGCTGCACGACCTTGCCGCCGCCCGCGGTGACCTTGGCGAGCGTGTCCTCGATCGAGTCGACCTCGATGATCGACCGTGGCTGCGTGAATCCCTCCTCGCGGGGGGTCAGCGCACCACCTGAGATCTTGTTGGGCGCCCGCCACATCGGGTACTCCTCGAAGCCGGGCGGCGACGAGATCTCCCAGCCGAACAGGTCGGCGTAGAAGTCCTTCGCACTCTCCAGGTCGCTGACCGGGATCTCCAGGTGGGTGACGTCGCCGTGTGCCATGAGTGACCTCTTTCCGCGGAGCGTGGCTGACGCGCTCACCGTATTCCCGGGCGCCGACAGCGGCAAGAGCGCAACCTGTCGAGGGTCGCGGCGCAGGGCGTCCGGCGTACGGCGGTGACGGTCGCTCTCCGGCCGACGCCGTCCAGGCGAGCAAGCTGCATTCCTGGCGGGTCCGACGGGGATCAGCGTTCCGGGTAGTACGCGCCGTCCCCGCTCTTTAGCATCGCCTGCGCGACGATCTCGATGTGCTCGCGGGCCATGTCCTCCGGCATGGCGGGCATGACCTGCTCCCAGTAGGGCAGGATCGCGCCGCGCCCCTGCATCATCCCCTCGGGGCGCGCGTATGCCCAGAGGTGCAGGTGAGCGGAGCCGTCGTTCCAGCGCATGAAGTGGCAGCGCGCCACACCGGGGATCTGCTTGACGGCGTTCGACAGGCGCTGAAGCACGGGCCCCATCTCGGCGAGCACCTCGATCGGCGCGTCCTCCAGCAGGACATGCTCGCGCGGCGCGAGCGCCGCGACGAAGGGCAGGCCGGGCGTCGCGAACCCCGCGCGAACCCCCCACGCGTCGTTGGCCCAGATCGTATGCTCGGACGGCTTGCAGGCCACGCACTCCGACGGATCCGTCTCTCCGGCGCGCGGCCTCTCGGGAACGAGCATCTGATCCAACGGCAGCAGCTCGAGCGACCGGATGCTCGGAACCGGCCCTCCCGCGACGTGGCTCGCGTCGAGCGTCTGTCCGATGGGCGCCCAGCGGTGCCAGGGGGAGTCTGCGAGGCGCTGCTGCTCGTCGATCGTCACCCCGTCATGGAAGCACATGAGCGCGTCGCGTCGGCGTTCCCTCGCAGCGGGGCATGGGGTGGATACAGTCGGCGCATGATTCCCGAGATCAACTACTGGGCCGTCATCCTCGCGACGCTGTCGAGCATGGTGGTCGGCTCCATCTGGTACGCCCCGAAGGTGTTCGGCACGCGCTGGTCCCAGCTCGCGAACGTCTCGATGGAGGGCACGGGCAGGGACGCCGTCGTGCCCATGGCGCTCACCGTCGCGGT
This sequence comes from Microbacterium sp., assembly GCF_031178525.1. GTDB lineage: Bacteria > Actinomycetota > Actinomycetes > Actinomycetales > Microbacteriaceae > Microbacterium. The sequence goes on along the minus strand of NZ_JAPSJA010000272.1, from coordinate 1,561 downwards.
GAGCTTCGTCACCGCCTGGGTGCTCGCGGGAGCCGCCACGATCGCGTGGCACTTCTACGAGGGCAGCTACGTCGTGGCGGCGGTCGTGACGGCGATCCTGCTGTGGGCGGGATTCACCGCCGCGCGCTTCGTCACGCACGACGCCTTCGAGGGCCGCCCTTCCGGGCTGACCGCCATGAACGTCGCACACGAGCTGGTCACGCTCGCGGTGATGGCGATCATCATCGGCGTGTGGCCGCCCGCCGGCACGGTCTGATGGCGTCCGCACCGGTGGAAGACTGGGGGCCATGCCACTCATCGCGCTGACGGGCGGAATCGCCTCGGGGAAGTCGACGATCGCGCGGCGGCTCGCCGAGCACGGGGCCGTCGTGATCGACGCCGACGCACTCGTGCGCGAGCTGCAGCAGCCTGGCCGGCCCGTGCTGGCCGCGATCGCGGCGGAGTTCGGAGACGGTGTGCTGACCGCGTCCGGCGAGCTGGATCGACCTGCCCTGGGGGCGCTCGTGTTCGGAGATCCCGACCGGCTGGCGCGCCTCAACGGCATCGTGCACCCCGCGGTCAGGACCGAGTCGCAGCGGCGCTTCCGGGAGGCGCTGGACGCCGACCCCGGCGCGGTCGTCGTCTACGACGTGCCGCTGCTGGCGGAGGCGCGAGGAACCGGCGAGTGGGACCGCGTCGTGGTGGCGCACGCGCCCGCCGACATCCGGATCACGCGCCTCGCGGAGCACCGCGGCATGTCCGAGACCGAGGCGCGGGCCCGCGTGGCGAACCAGGCGTCGGACGAGGAACGCCTGAAGCTCGCTGACGTCGTGATCGACACGTCCGGCACGCTCGAGGAGACGCTCGCGCAGGCGGACGCACTGTGGGGATCGCTGACGAGCTGAGGCTCAGGCGCGACGCTGCCGGGTGAACGCGCCGAGCACCGTCTGCTCGGAGTGCACCAGATAATCGTGCAGCTGGCGTGCGGCGACCTCGCCGCCGTGCGCCAGGAACGCTTCCAGCAGGGCACGGTTGCGCGCGACGAACGGGGCGTGCAGTGCCTCGGGGCTGTCGATCTCCAGGAACGCCAGCCGCAGCTCCGCCGCGATGTCGCGGAAGAGGCGACCGAGCCGCGGGCTGTCCGCCAGCGCCACGATCGCGCTGTGAAAGGCCATGTTGGCCGTGCCGAGCGCCCGCCAGTCGCGCGCCGCGAGAGCCGCCTCGCCGCGCTCGAGCGCGGAGCTCATGTCGGCGACCGCGGGATGCAGCGGCGACCCCGCCGCCAGCGCCGCCGGCTCGATGAGGCGGCGAGCACGGTAGATGTCGATCACGTCCGCGACGGCGGGTGAGGCGACCGACACCCCGCGGTGAGGCACATGCTCGATCAGGCCCTGCTCGGCCAGCACCCGGAACGCCTCGCGCAGGGTGTTGCGGGAGACGCCGAGCCGGTCCGCGAGCGACGCCTCCGACAGGCGGGTTCCTGGCGCGAACTCGCCCAGGATGATCCGCTCCCGCAGGGCGTCGGCGAGCGTGTCGTCGGGGGCGGGCATGCAGGCATCCTACGGCCGCGCCCGCGGCATGC
>NZ_JAPSJA010000058.1 GCF_031178525.1 Microbacterium sp. | reverse complement strand
CTGCTGGTGGCGGACGAGCCCGTGTCGATGCTCGACGTGTCGATCCGCGTCGGCGTGCTGAACCTGCTCGCCGAGCTGCAGCGCGACGAGGGGCTGGGCGTGCTCTACATCACGCACGACCTCGCCACGGCCCGGCACTTCTCGGACGAGATCATGGTGCTGCACCACGGGCGGGTGGTCGAGGCGGGCCCCGCCGACGACGTCATCCTGGATCCCCAGCACGAGTACACGCGCGAGCTGCGCGCGGCCTCCCCCGATCCCGAGAAGCACTTCGCCTCGGCACCTGGCCTGAATGCCGCCTACCCGGACGGAGGCATCGCGTGAAGATCCCGTTCCGGTTCATCCTGAACCGCGCCGCGTTCTACCTGTTCACCCTCTGGGCAGCCATCACCATCAACTTCCTCGTGCCGCGCATGATGAAGGGCGACCCTGTCAGCGCGTACATGAACAAGTACCGCGGTCAGATCACGCCCGAGGCGGAGCACGCCATCCGGACCCTCTTCGGCCTCGACGAGGAGACGTCGCTGTGGCAGCAGTACCTCGACTACTGGGGCCTCCTGCTGCGCGGCGACCTGGGTCGCTCGTTCTCCAACGGCCTGGCCCCGGTCGGTGAGGTGATCGCGGTCGCCCTGCCGTGGACGGTCGGGCTCGTGGGCCTGGCGACCATCCTGTCGTTCCTGACCGGAACCGTGCTCGGCGCGGTCGTCGGCTGGAAGCGCGGCAGCCGCGCCGACGTGATCGTGCCGATCACGACGTTCTTCTCGACCGTGCCGTACTTCTGGCTCGGACTCATCGCGATCGCGGTGTTCTCGTCGACCCTCGGGTGGTTCCCCGCCTCCCATGCGTACGACAAGGGGTCCGCGCCCGAGTTCACGATCGGCTTCGTCGGCCAGGTGATCGCGCACGGCGCGCTGCCGCTCATCACGATCCTGATCGCGTCGCTCGGCGGCTGGATCCTCGGCATGCGCAACATGATGCTCACGGTGCTCGACGAGGACTACATCACGGTCGCGCAGGCGAAGGGCATGCCGAACCGCCGGGTGCTGTGGCGCTACGCGGCCCGCAATGCGGTGCTGCCGCAGCTGTCGAGCTTCGCGCTGTCGATCGGCTTCATCGTCAGCGGCACGATCGTGATGGAGCTCGTCTTCTCCTATCCCGGCGTCGGCAAGATGCTGCTCGACGCGACCGCCGCGAAGGACTATCCGCTGATGCAGGGCCTGTTCCTGATCATCACGCTCGCGGTGCTGTGCGCGAACATCCTGGCGGACGTCGCGCACGCGATCCTTGATCCCCGCACCCGTCAGTCGGAGGGCTGAGATGACCAACACCGCTGCAGCCGAGATCCCCGCCACCGGGATCGGCGTCCCGGAGACCGCGACCATCCGCAGCGCCCAGGGAGGCAAGGCGCCGCGTCGCAAGACGGTCGCCGGGCAGATCGCCGCCTCGTTCGCGATGTTCCGCAATCCCAAGTCGCTCGCGGGCCTGATCATCATCGGCGTGTTCGTGCTGGTCGCGCTCTTCGGCGACGTCATCGCGCCGTTCGGACCGATGGAGAAGGACTACCAGGCGCTCCGTCAGGGACCGTCGCCCACGCACCTGCTGGGCACGACCCACATGGGCGAGGACGTCTTCAGCCAGATCGTGTTCGGCACGCGCGGCGTGCTGATCGTCGGATTCCTCGCCGGACTGATGGGAACCGTCATCGCCGTGGTCGTCGGCGTGATCGCCGGCTACACGCGGGGCTGGCGCAGCGAGTCGCTCTCGGCGCTCACGAACGTGTTCCTGGTGATCCCCGGCCTGCCGCTGATCATCATCGTGGCGTCGTCGTTCGAGGATCCGCCGCTGTGGATCATCGCGCTCACGCTCGCCGTGACCGGCTGGGCGTGGGGGGCGCGCGTCCTGCGCGCGCAGACAATGTCGCTGCGCAACCGCGACTTCATCCAGGCCGCTCGCGCGAACGGCGAGTCGCTGCCGCGGCTCATCTTCGTCGAGATGCTGCCGAACCTGCTCGCGATCATCGCATCGAGCTTCGTCGGCACCGTCACGGCCGCCGTGCTGGGGCTGACCACGCTCGCCTTCATCGGCGTGATCCCGATCACCAACCTCAACTGGGGCACGATCCTGTTCTGGGCCCAGCAGAACGGCGCGTTCCCCGCCTACTGGTGGTGGTACGTCCCCGCCGGTCTGTGCATCGCGATCCTCGGCGTCGCGCTGTCGCTCGTGAACTTCGGCATCGACGAGTACGTCAACCCCCGTCTGCGCTCGGCGGGTGAGCGCGCCCGTGCGATGAAGAAGCGCGGCCTGAGCGTCACAGACGCCGTCACCGCGGTGCGCCCCGCAAGCAAGGAACCCGCCTCATGACGATCAACACCGGCTCGACGACCATCCAGACCGCCTACCTCGACGCGACGCTGCCCGTCGCCGACCGCGTCGCCGACCTGCTCAGCCGCATGACGGTGGAGGAGAAGGTCGGGCAGATGCTGCAGCTCGACGCGCGGGACGACCTGGACGACCACATCCTGCGCCGGCACGCGGGGTCCATCCTGCACACCTCGCCCGAGCGGCTGGAGCGCGCCCACGCGCTCACGGCGCAGACCCGCCTGCGGATCCCGCTGGTCGTGGCCGAGGACTGCATCCACGGGCACTCTTTCTGCGAGGGCGCCACGATCTTCCCGACCCAGCTGGGCATGGCCGCGACGTGGGATGCCGGGCTGGTCGAGCGCGCCGCACGCGCGACCGCCGTGGAGGTCGCGGCGACCGGTGTGCACTGGACGTTCTCTCCCGTGCTGTGCATCACGCGCGACCTGCGCTGGGGGCGCGTGAACGAGACCTTCGGCGAGGATCCGCACCTGATCGGCGAGCTCGCCTCGGCGATGGTGCGCGGGTACCAGGGCGACGGGCTGACGGACCCCACCGCGATCCTGGCGTCCGCGAAGCACTTCGCGGGCTACTCCGAGACGCAGGGTGGACGCGACGCCAGCGAGGCCGACATCTCTCGGCGCAAGATGCGCTCGTGGTTCCTTCCGCCGTTCGAGCGGGTGGCGCGCGAGGGCTGTCGCACGTTCATGCTCGGTTACCAGACGACCGACGGCATCCCGATCACGATCAACGAGTGGCTCCTGAGCGACGTGCTGCGCGGCGAGTGGGGATACACCGGCACGCTCATCACCGACTGGGACAACGTCGGCCGGATGGTGTGGGAGCAGAAGGTGCAGCCCGACATCGCGCACGCGGCGGCCGCGGCCGTCCGAGCCGGCAACGACATGATCATGACCACGCCGACGTTCTTCGAGGGCGCACTCGAGGCCATCGATCGGGGGATGCTCGCGGAGGCCGACCTCGACGCGGCGGTGTCGCGCATCCTGACGCTGAAGTTCGAGCTGGGCCTGTTCGAGCGCCCGCGCCACCCCGACCTCGCGCGCATGGCGGACGTGCTCGGGCATGCCGACCACGAGGCGCTCAACCTCGAGATCGCGCGCCGCTCGCTCGTGCTGCTTCGCAACGACGGCCTGCTGCCGCTGGACGGCGGGCTCACGGCCGGCGCGGACGGGCGCGCGGTCGGGGCGGAGGGCGCGCGCAGGATCGCCGTGGTCGGGCCGCTCGCGGATGACGCGCAGACGCAGCTCGGCGACTGGGCGGGGAGCTCCGGGCAGGCGGGCTGGCTGCCCGACGGACAGCCTCGCGGCATGATCACGACCGTGCTCGACGGCCTGCGCGCGCACGCGCCGGTCGACTGGAAGGTCTCGTTCGCGGAGGGCGCCGACATCCTGACGCTCGTGCCCGATCCCGCGGGCACGCACTTCCCCGACGGGCAGCCGCGTCCGTTCGTGGTCGAGCCCGCGGCGCCCGACCAGGCGATGATCGCCGACGCCGTCGCGCAGGCCGAGGCCGCGGACGTCGTCGTCGCGGTCGTGGGCGACCGCATCGAGCTGGTGGGCGAGGCGCGCTCGACCGCGACGCTCGAGCTCGTCGGCGCGCAGGTCGCGCTGCTCGACGCGCTCGCCGCGACGGGCACGCCGCTCGTCGTCGTGCTGCTCGCGTCGAAGCCCCTCGTGCTGCCGCCGTCCGCTCTCGGTGCGTCCGCGATCCTGTGGGTCGCGAATCCCGGGATGCAGGGCGGGCGGGCGATCGCCGAGCTGCTTCTCGGACTGATCGAGCCGAGCGGGCGCCTGCCGCTGTCGTTCGCGCGGCACGTGGGGCAGCAGCCCACGTACTACAACCAGATCCGCGGCCAGCACGGCGACCGATACGCCGACCTCACGCAGAGCCCCGCGTGGGCGTTCGGGGAGGGGCTTTCGTACACCACCGTCGAGTACGCGGACGCGCGGATCCTGACGGCCGCCGTCACACGGGAGGACGTCATCCGGGCCCGCGTCACGCTGCGGAACACCGGCGCGCGCCCCGTCCGGGAGACCGTGCAGGTCTACGTGAGCGACCTCGTGACGTCGGTCAGCTGGGCCGAGAAGGAGCTCAAGCACTTCCTGCAGGTCGAGCTCGCGCCGGGAGAGGAGCGCGTGGTCGACATCGCGCTGCCGGCCGCGGAGTGCACGATCGTCGACGCGCGCGCTCGTCGCGTGGTCGAGCCGGGTCGGTTCGAGCTGCGCATCGGTCCGTCCTCGCGTGAGGAGACGCTGCTGCGGGTGGGGTTCGAGATCACCGCCTGAGACCCTCGCCCGGCCACCGCTTGTTCACTCCTCTGCGGCGGCGGGCGGGAGCAGCCGCGCGGGGGCGCTCGTGGAGCCGCGTCCCCGCGCGGTGGGCGTCATCGCCCGCCCCCGCTCGTGGAGCGCGATCGGTCACACGGGTGCGGGCACCTCGGCGGCGAGCAGCGCCCCCAGGAACCGGGCGATCTCGCCCGGGCCCGACCGGGGCGCGACCGCCTCGACGTCCGGGGCGTAGTTCGTGTCGGTGTTCACGTCGTACGTGATCATCCGGCCGTCCCGGGTCTCGGCGAACTCGAGCCCCGCGATCCGGATGCCGGCCGCGTCGAGGAACGCGCGGTGCTGTCCGACGAGCGGATGATCCGCCGTGATCTCGGAGCGGAGCGCGAACGGCGGGAGCGCCGTGCCGTCGACCGCGCAGGCGTCTGCCGGGCACAGCTCGAAGCTGCCGGCGCTCGTGTCGACGCGGACCGCGTACACGAACCGGCCGCCCACGTACTCGGCCCGCGTGTGTCCCGCGCTGTCGGGGCAGGTCCGATCTGCGGAGGGATTGGCGGATCGGCCGGCCGCGCGTTAGCGTGGTCGCGTGCACACCTGTCGCTGTTGTCGCTGAGGCCCGCGCGCTTCATTCGGAAGCGCGCCCCAGAACGACCACCGACAGCTTCCACGGCGACGCGCATGCCGCCGTGAACCACCCCTGAGGACACCTCTTGCGTTACGCACATTCCGTCGCCGGCCTCGTCGGCCAGACGCCCCTCGTCCGCCTGAACCGCGTCACGGAGGGCATCGCCGCCACCGTGCTCGCCAAGGTCGAGTACTTCAATCCGGGCGGCTCGTCGAAGGACCGGATCGCCGCACGCATCATCGAGGCCGCCGAGCGCGAGGGGAAGCTCACGCCCGGCGGTGTGATCGTCGAGCCGACGAGCGGCAACACGGGTGTCGGACTCGCGCTCGTCGCCCAGCAGCGCGGCTACCGCATGGTGTTCGTGGTGCCCGACAAGGTGTCGGAGGACAAGCGCAACGTGCTGCGCGCCTACGGTGCCGAGGTCGTCGTGACCCCGACGAACGTCGAGCCCGACGACCCGCGCTCCTACTACAGCGTGTCCGATCGGCTCGTCCGCGAGATCCCGGGCGCCTACAAGCCCGACCAGTACTCGAACCAGAACGCGCCGCGCAGCCACTTCGGATCGACCGGCCCGGAGATCTGGCAGGACACCGACGGCCGCGTGACCCACTTCGTGGCGGGCGTCGGCACGGGCGGCACCATCACCGGCGCCGGACGCTTCCTGAAGCAGGCCTCTGAGGGAGGCGTGCGCATCGTCGGCGCGGATCCCGTCGGATCCATCTACTCGGCCGATGACCGCTCCGGCGTGCACGGCTATCTCGTCGAGGGCGTCGGCGAGGACTTCTGGCCCGGCGCCTACGACCCGAGCGTCGTCGACGAGATCCATCGGATCTCCGACGCCGAGTCGTTCGCGATGACGCGCCGGCTCGCTCGCGAAGAGGGTCTGCTCGTCGGCGGGTCCAGCGGCATGGCGGTCGTCGCCGCGCTGCGCGCCGCGCGCGAGCTTCCCTCGGACGCCGTCGTGGTCGTGCTGCTGCCCGATCACGGCCGCGGCTACCTGGGGAAGATCTTCGACGACGACTGGATGCGCGAGAACGGCTTCGAGGTCGACGATCCCGACCCGCTCGTCCCGCCCGCGCTGCACGCAGAGCTCGCGGGGGCATCCGCCGCGACCGAGAACGACGCGTCGCGTCCTGCGACAGACGACGACGCCACCGAGGGGAGCATCGCATGAGCACTGAGCATCGATTCGACACGCACGTCGTGCACGCAGGACAGGCGCCGGACGAGACCACGGGAGCCGTGATCCCGCCCGTCCACTTCTCGACCACTTACGCGCAGGACGGCATCGGCGGGCTGCGCGCCGGCTACGAGTACGCGCGCGCCGGCAACCCCACGCGCACGGCGCTCGAGACGCAGCTGGCCGCGATCGAGGGCGGCGCGCGGGCGCTGTCGTTCGCGTCGGGCCTCGCGGCCGAGGACGCGCTGCTGCGCGCGCTGCTGCAGCCCGGCGACGAGGTGCTGCTCGGCAACGACGTCTACGGCGGCACGTACCGCCTCCTCGCACGCGTGCTCGGCCCGTGGGGCGTTCAGCTGCGCGTGACCGACCTCAGCGACCCCGCGGCGGTCGACGCCGCGCTCGCCGAGCGGGCCCCCAAGGTCGTGTGGGTCGAGACGCCCAGCAACCCGCTGCTGCGCGTCACCGACATCCGCTCCCTCGCGGACAGGGCCCACGCGGCCGGTGCCATCGTGGTCGTCGACAACACGTTCGCGTCGCCGGCGCTGCAGCAGCCGATCGCGCTCGGTGCGGACGTCGTCGTGCACTCGACGACGAAGTACCTCGGCGGACACTCCGACGTGGTGGGCGGCGCGCTCGTGTTCGCCGACGCGGCGCTTGCCGAGCAGCCGCAGTTCCTGCAGTTCGCCGCCGGTGCGGTGTCGGGTCCGCTCGATGCGTGGCTCACGACGCGCGGCATCAAGACGCTCGCGGTGCGCATGGAGCGCCACTCGTCCAACGGCCAGGCGGTCGCCGAGTTCCTCGAGGGCCACGACCGCGTGGCGCGCGTCTACTACCCTGGCCTGCCGTCCCACCCGGGCCACGAGATCGCGGCGTCGCAGATGGCGGGCTTCGGCGGCATCGTGTCGCTCGCGCTGGCCGATGCCGCGGCGGCTCGCCGCTTCGCGGAGTCGACGCGGCTGTTCACGCTGGCGGAGTCGCTCGGCGGCGTCGAGTCGCTCGTCAACTACCCGGACGAGATGACGCACGCGTCCGTGCGCGGGACCGAGCTGGCAGTGCCGGCCGAGGTCGTGCGCCTGTCCGTCGGGATCGAGCACGTCGACGACCTGCTCGCCGACCTCGACCGGGCGCTGAAGGGCCTCTGACCCCGGCGGTCGCTCAGATTCGCGCAACTAGACTGGATCCGTCCCTGTTGAGCCTCATCCTGGATCCGTCATGCCCAGCGCCCCCTTGCGAGTGACCACGCGTCACATCCAGCTGCTGCGCGCGCTGTTCCTGGCGGTCGCCGCGCTCATGATCACGTTCTCGCCCGACCACTCGGCCGAGGTGGGGCTGGCGGTCGTCGGCGGGTTCGGGATCGCCACGGCGCTCGTGTTCGCCATCGCGGCGTGGCTCGTCGCGCCCGCGGGACATCGCGGATCGGCGATCCTGCTCGCCGCCATCCATCTGGTCGCGGGAATGGCCGCGAGCGCGGTCGCGCTGCGCTCCGCGACGCTGTTCTTCGTGCTCGTCATCGCCTGGGCGCTCGTCGCCGGCCTCGTCGAGCTGCTCGGCGGCACCATGCAGCGCGCACGTCTGGGGCAGAGCGAGGCGCGCGACGCGATCGTGGTGGGGGCGCTGACCATGCTGCTCGGGCTGGTGCTGCTGTTCGTGTCGCCGGCGTACGAGCTCCGCTACTTCATCGAGGAGGCCGGCCGCGGGTTCACCCTGACCGGCACGACGATCGCCGTCGGACTTCTCGGCGGCTACGCGGCGATCGCGGCCGTGTACCTCGGCATCGCCGGCCTGTCGCCCCAGCCCGCCACGACCGCCGATCCCGACACCGCGCGCGCTGCGACGGCGCAGGAGGAACACCCGTGACCGACAAGCCCACCCGCCGCGACCTGATGCGTCCCGCCCAGCTGCTGGGCGTCGCGTTCGCCGCCGCCCTGTTCTCGGGATTCGTCACCGCCGTCACGATGGGCGCGTTCCAGGCGCTCCCCGGCGACGCCGTGGTGCGGGCGTGGTCCGTCGCCGCGATCGCCGCGGGCGTTGCGTTCATCGTCGTGCTGCTCGGCCTGTCGATGCTGCTGCTCGTGGTGGATCCGGCTGGGCAGTCGAAGACCATCGACCGTCCGGTGCTGCTGCCCAAGGGGGAGACGGCGGAGGACGACGAGCCCGAGCGCTGACCGCCGGGAGCTCCCCGGACCCGGGCACCTCTTCCCCTCGGCGGGCCTGAGCGACGGCCGATGCGCCCGCGCTGAGTAATGTTGACGCAGTCGCTGACGGTACGGGCGCGGGGGAAGGGATCCGACGGCGTGATCTGGGAGATCGACGAGGAGAAGCGGACGATCGAGGGGATCGACGCCTCCGGGCGTCCCGATCCCGCGTATGCCGCGGCTCTCGGCCTGGTGCGCGCGCCGTTCGGTCGCCGCGCGCTCGCCGTGCTGTGCGACCTCGCGAGCTGGTTCGTGCTGCAGCTTCCTCTCCTGCTGGGCGCGGTGCCGCTGCTGCTGAAGCTCGCGACGGGCTCGATCTCGCCGTACGGGTTCCTGAACCACCCGGACTTCGTGCTCGCCGTCGTCATGGCGAGCGCGACGGCGCTGTTCACCCTGGTGCTCGGGATCGTGCAGCTCGTGCTGCACGGGCGCAAGGGGCTCACGATCGGCAAGGCCGTGGCGGGCATCCGCACGGTCGACGTGCGCACGCTCGAGCGCCCCGGCGTCGGAGCCGTCTTCGGGCGGTTCGTGATCCTGGTGGGCGCGGCGATCCTCCCGCTCGGGCTCGCCCTCTTCTACCTCTCGCCGGTGCTCGACCCCGACGGGCGCGGGCGCGGCTGGCACGACAAGGCGGCCAGGGTGTGGCTCGTCGACGTGCGCAGGGGACTCAACCCGTACGACGAGAAGCGGATGCGCGTGGCGCGGAAGGTCGTCAAGGCCGAGCCGGCGCCCGAGCGCGCCCCGCTGCCGTCGCTGGCGACACCCATCGATCCGTCCGCCCAGCCCGCGTACCGGCCCGGAGGGCGGGTCAGCGCGGGCGTGATCGGCGTCGCCAGGCCGCACGACCCGCGGGAGCGGCCCGTGATCGGGCTCGCCGAGGCCGCGCCTGCTCCGGTCGTCGTGAACGGTGAGGGCGGCAGGCCGGTGCTCGGCGGCTATCGGCTGCGGGGCGACACCGATCCGTCGGCGGACCAGCCCTCGAGCGAGGCTGATCAGCCGCTGTCCGCGTCGACGCCCGCCGCGTCGCCCCCTGCCGCGCCGCCCGCTGTCGCGCCGCCCGCTGCCGTGCCGCCGCCGGTCGTCGACGCGTCGCCCTTGCCGGTGACGCCGACGGCGGCTCCCGCCGCGCCGCCGCAGGAGGTCCTCACGGGAGCCGACGCGCGCGCCGCCGAGCCGATCCCGCCCGCGGCGCGTTTCATGCTGCGTCTCGACACGGGCGAGGACCTGCTGGTCTCCGCGCCCGTCGTGCTCGGCCGCCGGCCGGACGGGAGCGAGATTCCGGGCGGCGCGCACCGCGTCGCCCTGGAGGACGACAGCAGGTCGCTGTCGAAGACGCATCTGCTGGTGCGACCGGCCGACGGCGGACTGGAGGTCGTCGACGTGCACTCGACGAACGGGTCGGCGCTGCTGCGGGCGGGCGTCGAGTATCCGATGGTCGCCGGCGTGCCGGTGATGGCCGTGGACGGCGACACGATCCGGTTCGGCGACCGCACCGCGGTCGTCACCCGGCTGTGAGCGATGACGATGGCATCCGGATCGAAGGCGATCGTCGCTGACGCGACGTCGGGGAACGGGGGAGAGGCATGAGGCTGAAGCTGACGCTGCATCGCGAGGGGATCGATCCCGTCGACATCGTCATCACGACGGACTCGACGGCGACCGCGGGCGATGTCGCCCGGTACGTCGCCGAGGCGGACCCGACGCGCTCCCTGCAGCCGGCGGAGGACGACGTCCTCACGCTCGCGGTCGCACCGCCGACGGGGGAGCGGCTCGTCCCGCTGCAGCCCGACGTGCCGATCGGCGAGGCGCCGATCGGCTCGGGCTTCGCCGCCTCGATCGTGAACCTCGGTCCGGTTCCCCGACTGGCGCTCGGCGACGGCCAGCGCGAGGCGATCGCCGTGCTGCGCGCGGTCGACGGGGCGCTCGCGGGAGCGGAGTTCCGCATCTCGGGCGCTCACGCCTTCCTCGGGCGCGACGCCGCGAACGACGTCGTGCTGGCCGATCCGATGGTGTCCAAGCGTCACGCCCGGCTCGAGATCGGCTCGCACATCGAGGTCGTCGACCTCAACTCCGCCAACGGCGTGCTCGTCGACGGCGTCGCCGCCCAGCGCGTCCGGATCGAGGAGGGCAAGCCGTTCGTGATCGGCGGCACCACGCTCGTCGCCTACCTCGTGCGCTCTTTCGACGGCAGCGCGAGCGAGGACCCGGTCATCGAGCGCGGCGGCGGGCTGCTGTTCAACCGCAGCCCGCGCGTCGAGGTGCGCTATCCGGGCACGGCGTTCAAGTCGCCGCGGCTGCCCACCGAGAAGATCGGCCGGATCTTCCCCTGGCCCATCCTCGTGGCGCCCATCCTCATGGGCATGGCGCTGTACGCGCTGAACGGCAATCCCCGCTCGCTGCTGATGATCTTCATGACGCCGCTGATGATGTTCGGCAACGTCATCAACCAGGCGGCGCAGAGCCGCAACCAGCAGAACCACGAGTTCGTGCTGTTCGAGCGGCAGTTCGAGAAGCTCGAGGAGGACTTCTTCCACGGCAAGCCGGAGGAGGAGCGCGCCCGCAACGCCGAGGCGCCGCCCGTCGCCGAGGTCTTCGAGCACGCCATGCGCCTCGGGCCCATGCTCTGGACGCGAAGGCCCGAGCACTGGAACTTCCTCGGTCTCCGGCTCGGCAGCTGCCGGCTGCCCGCCCGCAACTCGGTCGACGACTCCGACGTGCCCGACGGCCTGCCCGAGTTCATCGAGCGCGTCGACAGACTGCGCGAGCGATACGCGTTCGTCGACGACGTGCCGGTGTTCGACACGCTGGCCGACGCCGGATCCGTCGGCATCGCCGGCCCGCCCGCGCCCGTCGCCGACGCGATGCGCGGCATCGCGGTGCAGCTGTTCGGCCTTCACGCGCCCAACGACGTCGTCGCCGTGGCGTTCGCCGATTCGATGTGGACCGGCGAGCTCGATTGGCTCAAGTGGATGCCCCACACGTCGAGCGAGAAGAGCCCGTTCCGCGACGTCGCGCTCGCCGATTCGGCGCCGACCGCCGCGGCGCTGCTGAGCGCGCTCGAGGAGTACGTGCTGCGCGCCGGCGGCGGGCGAGAGCCGCGCGGTCCGTTCAAGGAGGACTGGAACCCGCTGCTGTACGGCACGGACGTCGCGCGCGCCGCGAACGACCACAAGGCCACGCCGCCCCTGTCGGTGATCGTGTTCGTCACGAGCGACGCCCCCGTCGACCGCGGGCGCCTCACGGATGTGCTCGAGCGCGGCGCCGACCGGGGCGTGCACGCCGTGTTCGTGTCGCCGACGGTCGAGTCGCTCCCCGCCGTCTGCCGGAGCTACATCGACGTGACCCCGGGTCTGGAGGACGCGCAGGTCGGCCTGGTGCGCAACGGCGAGCTGTTCGAGCACGTGCGCGTGGAGGGCGTCTCGAACGCGTACATGCAGATGCTCGCGCGTCGGCTGGCCCCCGTCGTCGACGCCAGCACCGTCGTGCACGACGCGTCGGACATCCCGAGCTCCGTGATGTTCCTGCAGCTGGTGGACCCCGCGATCGCGGAGGATCCGCACGTCGTGATCGAGCGCTGGC